>JAISSD010000162.1 GCA_031273295.1 Prevotella sp. | reverse complement strand
CCGATCAATGGCGTCCTCACGATAGAAGAAAGGGATAAGGGAGAGGGAGCCAATAAAACAAAGACATTCAATATCACTTCCGTTCCTTTTTACCCCGACACGAATCTCAAGCCTGTCCGTGTCGGGGGCAAGTATTGGGCTCCTGTGAATGTTGGAGCGACGTCTACCACCTACAGCGCAAATTTAGCCGGATGCGGATATGTCTTCCAGTGGGGTCGCAGTTACGTTGGCTTTACTTACGGTTCTACCAGTGACACCTTTGGCGGCCCTGTTTCCGCTACGGATGCCGAAACAACTTACGCTGGCAAGTTCATCACTGCCAGTGAAGCTCCCAATGACTGGTTAAACTCTCAAAATGACCTTTTATGGTCAGGCGAGAACGCTCAGGGACCATGTCCTGCCGGGTGGCGTGTTCCAACGGAAGCCGAGTTGACGGTTTTGAATAGCAAGTACAGTACTGCGAATATCGAGGGGGCTCCCGGCAATATCCGTTTAAAGATTCCCGGCGACGTTGAAGGCAAGGACTTGTATTTGCCTGCCGCGGGCAGCCGCACTTATTCGCCCGGTGCGTGGGACGGTCAGGGTATGGCCGGCCGCTATTGGTCGTCCAGCGTTGACGGTACTAACGCACGGAGATTCTACTTCGGTAGCGGTTCGTCCAATATGATTTCGACCAATCGCGCGACCGGGTTCTCTGTTCGTTGTATCCAGGAATAGTAGCGCCGGAATATTGGTAAATAATTGAAAATAAGTATGCGTTACGAATCAGTTTGATCATTCTTATGCATAAGCATCTGATTTTCAATGAAAAATATGAATAATACAAACTAATTTCAATTTGGCGCTTATTTATTTATTGATTGATAACTGTACGCATTTTGAGGAGCGGCTAATGCAATATGCACGGCACACCAAAAAAGCCCTGTGATCATCATACGGTCACAGGGCTTCAATCATCATGGAAAGGCGCTTCACTAAACTGCTATATCTTTATTCTATATTGATTTCCTTACCCTGGTAGAAATCAAGAATCTTCGCTCTGAATATGAAATCATATTTTGCCTGGATACGTTCCGACTTGCCGGTCACCAATTTTGTTTGGGCTTCATTGTATTCAAACACAGTGGATTTGCCGGCGTCGTAACGTTCACGGGCATATTTAAACGACTCGTCAGCAGCCTCATAAGCTTTTATTGTCGAATTGTATTTTGCCTGAGCCGCAACAGCGCTTTGATATGCCTGCTGAATCTCTTTGTATAGCGCAAGTTTCACATTGTCAAGAGCTAAATTCAGACTTTCAATATTCAGGCGTGCACTGCGCACCCTGTTTCGGGTTTCGAAACGGTTAAAAACAGGAATACTCAGGCTAAAACTCAAATATTCCCTGCCAAAATCTTTTATTTGTTTGCCAAAACCCGGATTATCCTGTCCGGATACACTCTGATATGAAGTACTGTAACCCGCGCTAAAGCCAAGCGTCGGCCAATAAGCGGATTGGGCGACTTTCAGATTCTTTTTGCCGCTCTCCAGCTTGTATTCAGCCTCCTTTATATGAGGTTTGACTGCCAAAGCCATCCGGAACACTTGGGCGGGAGGCAGTACGCTTCCCAAATTGTTATCCGCCATATTATCCAGTTTGGGTTCTTCTACATCGAAAGCGTCTGTCGAGGGCAGGTTTAACAATTGAGACAAGTTCAGTAACGACAAAGCCAAATCATTTTCCGCCATCGTCACATTCAATTCGTCTTTTGCCAGTTGGGCTTTTATGTCGTACAGTTGCGACTCGGGAACTTTACCCGCTTCAACAAGCATATTGGTACGTTCTACCTGAAGTTTACCTGTTCCGGCCTGTTCCCGGTATATTTTCAGCAGCTCTTTTTTGAACAATACATCAAGATACAGCGAAACGACTTGCAGTTCAAGGTTTTCTCTGGCTTTTTTCAGGCCTTCCATCGAAGCCTGCAAGGCCAGTTCATCCGCCTTGATCTGATTGGGAATCCTGAACCCCGTGAATACGGGTATGGAAGTGGACACGCTAAACGACGAGCCGGATGAATTTACCGCTTCGGATACGTTTGTTCCCAGAGTAGACCGTCCAAAGCTGAAACTCTGTCCCAGGCTGGCGCTCAAATCGGGCAGACGGCTGTTTTTGCTGGAGCTGAGGTTTATCTCCGAATTTTTCACATCCAGCGATTGCTGTTTTATTTCTATGTTATTCAGTACGGCATAATCGACGCACTGCCTGAGCGTCCATTTACCTTGAGCTTGGGAGCACAGGCAAACAAACAATAAACCACACGATATTATATACTTTTTCATACGCATCCGTTATTTTTTCGGCATCGTTCCAGGTTTGTCGGAAACTTCGTTTGCCCTGATCCTTTCCCCTTTGTTCAGTCCTTCTTTCACTTCTACCTTTATCCCGTCCGACAAGCCTGTTTTCACATGTCTTTTGTCAAAAACCTGCTTGTGGCCAATTGAATCCTTCAGGATATAAACGTAAGACGAATCGTTGCCGAAAGTAATTGTACTTTCGGGTACGGTCAATACTTTTTCAACTTTGTTCAGCACAATTTCCGCATTGGCGCTATATCCCGCCCTCACAACCATTGTATCGGGAATACGTGCGGCGGCTTTTATTTCAAACAGAATGGCTCCATTTTCTTCCACTCCCTTGGGCGAGATATACTCCAGTACCGCATCGAATTTGGCGCCCTCGATAGCGCCCACCGATAATTTGATCGGCATACCTGCATGTACACGGCCTACTTCGGTTTCGTCGATCTTCCCGATAAATATCATATCATTCATGTTTGCAACGGTTGCAATAGTGGTACCGTCGTTAAACGTGTTGGCCTGTATCACCGAGTTACCTGTCTTTACCGGCACGTCGAGTATCATACCCGTAATTGTAGAACGGATCTGCGTATTACTGTATTGCGCCGTCTTTTTGGAAATGCCGCTTTTTACAATATCCAGATTGTCCTTGGAGTTTTCAACTTCTTCAATGGCCTTTTTGTAATCCGCTTCCGATTTGTCCATTTCCTCTTTGGCTATGACTCCCTTTTCATACAATTGTTTTTGACGATCATATTCCGCTTTTATCTGAGTCAGGTTGATCTGCGCTATATTAACGCGCGATTCGGCAGAGTTCAACTGGGCGACTTCGGGAATAACCTTCACTGTGGCAATAATGTCTCCCTGTTTTACATAGTCTCCGGCTTTTTTAAGTACTTCAGATATAATACCCGATATCTGAGGCTTGATTAAGATCTCGTCACGGGGAGAAACCTTGCCTGTGGCGACAGAGGTATTTTCCACATTTCCTTCTTCGACGGCGACGATTTCATACACAACCGCTTTAGGCTGCGATTTTTTCCAAAGAAAAAAGAATGTGCCCAGAACGATTGATCCCATGATCACAAACAGTGTTATTCTGAAAACCTTTTTCATATTATATATAGTTTACAATTTATTTTCAGTTAATTGACTTCCCCTTTGCCTCTTCAAAAAAAAGGATTAACAATCGACGAAACGAAGGCGAGTCAAACTCGACAAATTCTTAATTCTTAATTCTTCATTCTTAATTCCCATTCTTCATTCTTAATTCCTAATTCCTAATTCTTAATTCTTAATTCTCCATTCTTCATTCTTAATTCCCATTCTCCATTCTTCATTCTTAATTCTTAATTCTTAATTCCCATTCTTCATTCTTAATTCCTAATTCCCATTCTTCATTCTTAATTCTTCATTCTTAATTCTTAATTCTCCATTCTTAATTCTTAATTCTTAATTCTTAATTCCTAATTCCCATTCTTAATTCTTAATTCTCCATTCTTACTCGTCCCTGATGGCGTCGATGGCCTTCACACTCAAAGCCCGCATGGCCGGCATCAATCCCGCTATGACTCCGGATACAATCAGTATAGCCATGGCTTTAATGGCTGTCCAGAATGATACGTATGGCGGAATAAGGAATATATCGTCGCCAAGGTTCCGGCTCATGCCCACACTGATTATTTCGATCAGAGCTATTCCGGCAAAGAAGCCTATGAACCCGGCTATGGCCGTCAGTACAAAACTTTCGCTCAGTATTTGTTTCACAATTGCAACAGGTTTTGCCCCGATAGCCCTGCGGACGCCGATTTCACGTGTGCGCTCCCTGACTGTTACAAGCATGATGTTGCTGATACCTATTATTCCCGACAAAAGAGCGCCCCCGCCGACAAACCAGATGAGGACGTTTATTCCGGTGAACAGGTTTTTGAATATCTGAAACTCCTTTTCGATATTGAAGCTGCGGATAGCTTTTTCGTCGGCAGGAGAGATATCGTGCGCCGCTTTAAGAATATTTTTCACCTCTTCTTCCACCATCGCGCCTGTGTATCCCGACTTGGTGGTGCAAGACAGGAAATGTATTATATCTCCCTGATTGAATGCCCGTTGCATCGTAGTGAAAGGAATGAATACCGTAGATTCCACATTACCGCCGATAGAAGCCCTTGATTTTGGGCGGATAACTCCCGCCACTTGAAAATAAATACCGTTGACGCGTATATATTGGCCTTCCGCAATTTCTCCCGGTTTGAAAAGAGTCTCGTACACCTCGCGTCCTATCAAGCAGACTTTCCGGTATCCTTCCATATCCAGTTCGTTGAACAAACGTCCCGAAAGCACATATTGCTGTTCTATCTGAAAATGCGCCGGATAAACGCCGCGTGTACTGTAAGATCCCGATTTCTGTCCGTTTACAACATTTTTCTCTCCGCTGTTTCCAAAAAGCGTCGGCGATACAAGTTCCACAGATCCGGCTTTTTGTTTAATCAAGGTCAGGTCGCGGTTATTCATGTTCCACAAACGCCCCTTGCGGTATCCTTTGTACGCTTCGCTGGTACGGTCGGTAAAGAAGAAGCACGAATTGGATGCGAAACCGTTCACATTCTTCATGATGCCGCCCTCAAAGGAATTACCCGCCCCTACAAGCACGATCAACATAAAAAGCCCCCACGAAACTCCCAATCCGGTCAGAATACTGCGAAATTTGTTGCGGGTTATTGTCGCCCATATCTCTTGCCAATTATCTAGATCAAACATCTTGTTTTTTATATTTATTCAGCTCTCATTGCTTCTATCGGACTCACTCTGGTCGCCTTCAGAGCAGGTATCAACCCTGCCACCGTACCGGCTATAACCAATGCGGCGGTTGCCGCTACAACTGTCGTCAAATCGATTGTCGGGTCTTTAAATACACTAGGCCCGCCGCCGGAAGCGGCTCCCGCCATCGCTTTGCTGACGCCTTCGGTAATGGCTATGCCAAAAACCATCCCCAGATATCCGGCGGAGGATGTTATGAGTATGGATTCTAGAATGATCAGTTTCAGTATCGAGAAGGGAGTTGCGCCTATCGCTTTGCGTATACCTATCTCGCGAGTACGTTCTTTTACTGTGATCAGCATGATATTCCCTACGCCTACTATGCCCGCCAGCAAGGACGAAGCCCCTATGATGATGATAAACAATGTGATGACGGAGAATATATTTTCGGCTTCGAGCATATCTTCGGCTGTATTCCTTACATACAGGGCCGACCTGTCTGCGGGGTCGAAACTGTGGAGTTTTCCCATCTGTTTGCGCAAACGTTCTATGAATTTTTCATTTTTTTCTTTTGTGTCCAGCCCCGCTACCGTAAAATCAATACTTTGGAATCCCCATCCCTTGTTATACAGCATCTGCGCCGTCGTAAACGGTATATAGGCAGGAGGATTGTTGCTGAAAGTATCGGAGTCGTCATAAACTCCTATCACCTGATAGGCGGTGACATTGTCTGCTATAATATATTTGCCTGCCGGATCCTGGTCCTTGAACAGCACCTTTTTCATATCAGGGCTTATCACAATGACTTTCCGGCGGTTCTCTACGTCCATTCTGTTCAGGAAACGTCCATTCCCGCTTTTTACCTCTATATTGTTTATATATGCCGCTTCTTCCGTTACTCCTGTTAACGACCATGCGCCATATTCTTCCCCATAGGAAACAGTGGCGTTTTGGCTTACGCGTACCGAAACGTATTCCACTTCGGGTATCTTGTTCCTTATGAGGTCGTAATCTTTGTAGTCGAATTTAACACGCCTGTTCGAAGACAGTCCGTTATACGGCATCGAAGTCCATCCCGGCCATAAAGTGACTGAATTCAGGGCCCTGCGGGAAAAATTCGATGTTACTCCATTTTTCAATCCGTTACCTGCCGCCAAAAGGATGACGAGCATGAATATACCCCAGGCTACGGCTACTCCTGTAAGGAAAGTCCTCAGTTTATTTTTACTGATAGTGGACAGTATTTCGCGCAACGAGTCAAAATCAAACATAGACAGGATATTATTTACATTTCTATTACAGGATTCTCGTTTGTTTCTATCGAACCTATTATGCCGTCTTTGATGTGTATTACCCGGTCGGTCGCGTTAGCCACGGCTTGTTCGTGAGTCACTATCAGTATTGTCATACCGTCGTTTGTATTTATCTCCCGCAGCAATTGCATCATATCCCTCGATGTGGCGCTATCCAAAGCTCCGGTAGGCTCGTCTGCCAAAATAACCTGAGGCCGGGCTATCAACGCCCGGGCTATGGCAACGCGTTGTTTTTGTCCTCCCGACAATTCGTTGGGCAAGTGATCCGCATGGCTTGCCAATCCCATTTTGTCGAGATATTCCATTGCCAGTTTATTCCTTTTTTTGCGGTTCATTCCCTGATAATAAAGGGGTAACGCAACATTTTCCATCGCATTCTTGAATGAAACAAGGTTGAAAGACTGGAATACAAAACCTATTTTCCTGTTTCTCAATTCGGCGGCCTGAGTTTCACCCGGCTTGTTTATCAATACATTGTCGAGATAATACCGGCCTGTATCGTAGTTGTCAAGTATACCCAGAATATTCAGCAATGTGGATTTTCCCGAACCGGAAGCTCCCATAATCGATACCAACTCTCCTTTCTCAATTTCCAGGTTAATGCCCTTCAAAACGTGCAAAGGAGCGCCGTTATAATAGGTCTTATTCAAATTGTTAATTCTTATCACGCTTGTTTACTGTTAGATGTGCAAAAAAAGAACACACAAATATGGATTTCATTACAAAGCGGTAGCTCTTCCGCCGGAACTTTTACATTTATATGTCGCAAAAAATTTAAAAATGTTACATTGTTTTTATGTTTTAACATTTTTATTCCCATATTGCTATTATACTTCACACGGCATACTTTTGTGCAGGAAAGGCGTATTTGACTGCGTCGGACTAACGTTTGACTGCGTCGATTTTGGCTCCGCCGATTTTGACTGCGTCGATTTTCAATTCAATTCAATTCAAATTGTCCAGTCAGGATATGCGAAAGTCCCGGTAGCGACACTTTCCGATGCGATCTGTCGATTGCGTACGATAAAAGCCTGCAAAGAATCCGTGTAATTTCGTCTGGTCGGAGCGCTGTTTTTTGCACGCAGACGGCGCGGATTGAACGGATGAATGCAAATTCCCGTAACCGCAAATCCCGTGTTTTTGCCCGTAGGGCGTCCATATCAATAGAAAAGATGCGTCCCTCACAAACCCCCGAACCTCGTAGAGGTTTCACTCCGGCTTGTCTGTAAATTACAACCGTCAATATGAGAAACGACCTTTTGTTCAGTTTTGTATCCTGATTCCGCAAATTAGATATAGAAAGGCGGAAATACGCAACACCCTGTTCAATCAAGTTCAGTATCTTTGTATCCGCGAAAATTCCTGATAACTAAGGCAAGCGTACCTGTTTCAGAAATAAATTAAAAAGAGATGAAAAGAAAGTTTGTGAATTCGGTTTTGGCCTTCGGGATTATCCGGCCTGTATCCCGCCTCATATTTCCGGTAATTGGATATAGAAAGGCGGAAATGCGCAATATCCTGTTCAATCGAGTTCAGTATCTTTGTATCCATATAGTGATCTAATGTAAACTAAAGATAACGTACCTATTATTAATTAAATCAATTCAAGAGATGAAAAGAAAGATCATGTATTCTGTTCTGGCCTTCGGGGCCATGCTGTCGTTGTTCGGCAGTTGTTCAAACGACGAGGGTAACACGG
>JAISSD010000102.1 GCA_031273295.1 Prevotella sp. | reverse complement strand
CATCCGCGAAACGGGATAGTGAAGTTGGATTTTGAATACATTCTGCTGTTTAAGAAACAGGGAAACGCCCCTAAACCTACGCAGGAACAGAAAAGCAATTCGGCGATGACCAACGAGGAGTGGAACACCTATTTCAACGGACACTGGTATTTTCAGGGTGCAAAGCAGGACAAACATTTGGCCATGTTTCCCGAAGAGTTGCCCTACCGCCTCATTCGCATGTTTTCCTTCCCCGGCGAAACCATTTTAGACCCCTTTATGGGAAGCGGCACAACGGCTACGGTGGCTAAAAAGTTGGGCAGAAATTCAGTAGGGTACGAGATAAACCCCGATTTCATTCCCATTATCAAGGAGCGGATAGGAAATGATGACGTATTTGCAACATCGGAAATCACGCTCATCAAACAAAATGAAATCGCTCAAAACGTTGATGAGCGAATAGAAAAACTGCCTTATCAATTTGTAGATACGCATAAGTTGGACAAAAAGATAGATGTAAAAGCCATTCAATACGGCTCAAAAATCGACGCAAACAGCACGGGAAAACGCGAAGAATACTTTTCAGTAAAAGAAATCATCAGTCCCGAATTAATCAAATTAAATAACGGCTTAATCATTCGATTAATCGGGATAAAACAAAACCCCGCCATTAACGGACAAGCCACTGAATTTCTTGCAAAAAAGCTAAAAGGCGAAAAGGTTTTTCTTCGCTACGACGAAGTCAAACACGATGCGGATAATCATTTAATGGCGTATTTGTATCTGGAAAATAAGACGTTTATTAATGCGCATTTACTAAAGGCGGGATTAGCGGATGTGGATGAGAGTATGGAGTTTAAATATAAAGAAAAATTCAAGGTGTTAGTATTTAATTAAATATAGTACAAACATGAAACAACAAAAGCGCTCATTGGACTTCGGCAAGAAAGAAAAAGTCCTGAACTACGCTTGCCAAACCTATCAACTCTCACGTCCTAACAAAGTAGGTGCAGTGATGGCGCTAATCAGAGAGTGCCAGCCTAAAACGATTGAAGAATGGGAAAATTGGTATTTTGAGAATGCCCAAACAGCAGGCAAAAAACCGTTCAAAATTACCAAAGAAAGTTTGGAAGAATTGGGTGAACGGCTTTATGAGAAAATCACGGAAGTGGTTATCCCCGAATGGGAGGCGGCTTTTAAGCAACTGACCTTGCAGGATTGCGTTGATTATATTTTCAACCTGACAATCAATCGCACATTTGATGGTTTTCTTCGTGAAAAATCAGTAGTGAATGATGGCTTAGCCAAGATTTTTCCTGATGTTGTTTTTGAAGAAAGCGACCCTGAACTTGACCATGCAGGCGATATTGATTATGTTGCTAAAGTTGGCAATAAAGCCTTTGGTATTCAGATAAAACCCATTACGGCAAAAGCCAATTTCGGTAACTATTCCGCCACCGAAAGAATGAGAGCAAGCTTTGAAGCATTTACACGAGACTTTGGTGGAAAAGTATTTATCATTTACAGCCTTGATGGAGAAATCGCCAATAAGGAAGTGATTGAAGAAATCAAAAAAGAGATAGAGTTGTTAGGATAAAACAAAAACAAATCAATACGAAATGAAGACAGCAATAATTTATGTATCCAAGCACGGAACTACCGAAAAGGTAGCCCGTATGATTGCCGGAAAGTTGGGCAGTCGCGACGTATCGCTCTTTAACCTGAAAGAACAGAAAAATCCCGATATAAATTCGTTTGACGGAATCATACTGGGCACGCCCATTTATGCAGGGACACCACCGAAACGGATGCAGAAGTTTATCAAAACCCATTCGGAGATATTGACTCCAAAGCGCATCGGACTGTTCGTTTGCGGCATGGAGCCGGGCAGGGAGAAGCAACAGCAGGAATTGGAAAACGCCTATCCGCCGGCGTTGCAGCAACAGGCAGTTGGCAAACACTTTCTGGGCGGTGCATTCCTCTTCGAGAAAATGAATTTCTTTGAACGCGCCATCATCAAACGCATAGCCAAAACGGACAAAAGCGTTTCGCAGATAGATGAAGATGAGATAGAGAAATTTGTTACGGATTATATAAACAAGGAGAAGATAAGATGAAAATAATTAAAGATTTGTGCTTCGAATTGCAGGTAAACGCTGACGAGAAACAGCCCGGAGGGCTTGATTTTCATAACCGCAGGTCAGCGACCTGCGGACAGGAGAGTCCTCGACAAACTCTGCCTGAAAGGCAGGATTTTGATGTTTTCGTCCTACCTTTCAGGCAGTCGTTCGGGAGGTTGCTTTCTGCAGGTCGCTGACCTGGTTATGAAAATCAAGTCCTTCGGGCTGTCGGTTTCACATCAATACAAAATAAATATATCAAAATGGACAACTAAAACACAAACAATATGAGTTATACACGTTTATTATACCACATAGTCTTTCGTACCAAGCACAGTAAAAATACAATTCCGGAAGCGCACGAAAAAGAATTGTATGCATATATTATGGGTATTATTGAAAATAAAAAATCGAAACTGTATCGTATTGGCGGCACCGAAAACCACATACACCTTTTGGTTGATATGCACCCGACTGTTGCCTTGTCCGATTTTATGAAAGAGTTGAAAGAATATTCGAGCAAATGGCTGTCAAAAAATCCGAATTTTCCCGATTTTGAGGGTTGGGCGATCAGTTTCGCAGGATTTACATACAATATATCCGATAAACAGATGATTGTAAACTATATCAAGAATCAAAAGGAGCACCATAAAACAGTGAGTTTTGAAGCGGAATACCGTCAATTTTTAATAGATAACGGAATAAAGATTGATGAAAGATACTTTTTGAAAGAATGAAGTCCTGCCTTTCAGGCAGTCGTTTGGGCGGTTGCTCTCCGCAGGTCGCTGACCTGCGGTTATGAAAATTAAGCCCTCCGGGCTGTCGGCATCACATCAATACAAAATAAATACAATCAATAATGAATAAGACGATGATTACGAATACAACAGTTAAAAGGACAGCGACACAGCCCGAAGGGCTTAATTTTCATAACCGCAGGTCAGCGACCTGCGGAAAAGAATCTCCATCTGTTCTCTGCCTGAAAGGCAGGACTAAATACATTCAGAGCGAATGAAGTCCTGCCTTTCAGGCAGTCGTTCGGGAGGTTGCTCTCTCCGCAGGTCGCTGACCTGCGGTTATGAAAATCCAGCCCTCCGGGCTACCGACTTCACATCAGTACAAAATGAATACAATGTCAAAAGAAACATCAACAATATAAATAACTGAAGAATATGACGACTAATTTATTTACAACATTCAACGCTCACGCAAATGCCGCTCAAGCCGTGCAAATGAGCGCTTATATGCGGAATCAATTTGCCTATTTGGGTATTCCTACGCCGCTTCGCAGGACGCTTGCAAAAGAATTTCTGGCTTCCGAAAAGAAAAAGGCCGATATTGATTGGGACTTTATTGATGTCTGTTGGGGGAAAGAAGAGCGTGAGTTTCAATACCTGGCACTGGATTACCTGATTTTGAAAAAGCCGTTGCTTACGCCTGGCGATGTGCCGCATCTTAAAAAGTTAGCGTTGGATAAATCGTGGTGGGATACGATTGACGGTTTGGATAGAATGGTTGGCGGTATCGCACTGGAATATCCCGAAGTGAATGAGATGCTATTGCAATGGAGCGTTGACCATAATTTCTGGCTGCGGCGAATCGCTATCGACCACCAGCTCGACCGTAAAGACAAAACCGATACGGTATTATTGGAACAGATTATCAAGAATAATTTCGGGCAAACGGAGTTCTTCATCAACAAGGCGATAGGTTGGAGTTTGCGCGAATACAGCAAGGTAAATCCGGATTGGGTGCGCAATTTCGTATCCCGTTATAAAAATGAACTCGCTTCCCTTTCCATTCGCGAAGCAAGTAAATATATTTGAATACAAATGAAATAACAGTAAAATGAAAACAATCATCGAAACAAAACGCTTGATACTTCGCCCGTGGCATGAAAAGGATGCAGAAGCGCTGTACAAATACGCCTCCGACCCAAGAGTTGGTCTGATAGCAGGTTGGCCGCCACATACGAGCATTGAACATAGTCGGGAGATTATTCATACAGTGCTTTCGAATGATGAAATCTACGCCGTTATCCTGAAAAAAACCGGCGAACCTATTGGCAGCATCGGGCTTATCCGTAACGCGCGTACATATAGCGTGGCGATGGGCAACAGCGAATGTGAAATCGGCTACTGGATTGGCGTTCCCTATTGGGGACAAGGATTGATACCCGAAGCGATAGGTGAACTTCTGCAGCACGCTTTTCAGGATTTGCCGTTGAATGTCGTCTGGTGCGAATATTACGATGGTAATGAGCAGTCCAGGCGAGTGCAGGAAAAAACGGGTTTCCGTTATCATCATACCGAAACGGACAAGCCTTGCCCAATGCTTAATGAGCGAAGAACAGTGCATTTCTCCAAAATCACAAAAGATGAATTTTTGAAAAAATATGCGAGGCATAAATAAACAAGAAAGTATGACCCTGAACCGTTTCGAGCAGGTGATCAACCACGGCTACCTGGTGCTTTTTCGGAAGCATTCCCGGTTGCTTTGCTTGTTGTTGTATCAAGCATCGCCCTCGCATACGCCTGCCTGAAATTATATGATGAACCGGTAAGGCGGTGGTTGAGAGGTGTTATCAAGTTTTCGTAAAAAAATAGATGAAATGTTGTTTATGTTGTAAAAAAAGCCGTTCTTTACAGCCGTTAATCAATACATGAAAAAAAGAACAAAATGAAGACTCTTTTTTCTACAACTATTTCTTTTAAAAAGTCTCTTTCTGATAGACTTTGGCTCGATTTTTGGAGAGAGAGAGAGAGAGAGAGAGAGAGAGAGAGAGAGAGAGCACTTACTACCGTTCGGTAAAAAACATACCTATTTATTATACGCTTATGGAATCTTCGGGAAGAGTTATGGCTTTTCCCGAAGATTTTTATTTATCGGAAAATACATTAATACTAAGTTCAACTTTAAATTTTTATTATTATGCCTATGCAAAAGTGAATTATGAGCGATGAACGGTGAAGAACAGTAGCCGTGCGTCACGCGACACTTCGTCGCGGCAGTTTATCAACCAAGCATTTATGAATCTTAAATAAATAACTATATGTGTAAAATTGAATTTTTTCATCATGCACTGCGGAAAACAGTATTTGCCGCGTGCATATATGCAATGACTACGCTTTCGCTGTTTGCACAGGGGAGCGTTACCGTTACCGGCTCGGTAAACGATGAAACCGGTAGCCCGCTGCCTGGTGTGAACATCGTTGTGAAAGGCACTTCAACGGGGGTAATCAGCAATGTCGACGGGGAATATTCCATCGGCGTTGCCGGCAGGGAATCCGTGCTGGTGTTTTCGTTTCTGGGTTCTGTTACTCAGGAAATTACGGTGGGAAGCCAAACAGTCATCAATGTAACCATGCGCGAAGACGTTCAGGCGCTGGATGAAGTAGTGGTTATCGGCTACGGTACCCTGCAAAAGAAGCAGGTAACGAGCTCCATCACCTCTCTTTCGGCACGCGACCTTCCGCAGGGCGTGGGCGGCTCGTCCATTGCCACCGCATTGCAGGGCAAGGTGGGCGGACTGGTGATGTCTGGAACCGCAAGCCCCAATTCGGGCAACACGTTTCAGTTGCGCGGTATGGCTTCTATCAACACATCGCGCGCGCCGCTGATTGTGATTGACGGAATGCCGGGCGGCGACGTCCGTACCCTCGTGCAGGAAGACATACAGTCCATCGACGTGCTGAAAGATGCTTCGGCAGGCGCTATCTACGGTACGAGAGCTACCGGCGGGGTGATACTGATCACCACCAAGCAGGCCAAATCCGGCACGTTGAAGATGAGCTACACCGGAGAGGTGCTGTTCAAACAGTCTTTCGGAAAGCCCAACCTGCTCAATGCCGCCGACTATATCGACACCTACGCCGGCGCCAAAAACGATGAGGGGCACAATACCGACTGGTGGGACGAAGCCATGAATGACAATCCCACCTCGCATCGCCATATCGTAACCCTGCAGGGCGGCTCGGAGTCTGCCCGCCTCTACGCTACCGTGATGTACGACGACAATCGCGGAATCATACAGGGTGACAACCGGAAAGACTATTCGGGACGTATCAACGGCGATTTCAAGGTACTCGACGGATGGCTGGACATCAGCACCCACGTCAGCTACCGGCAGGCGCAGCGCAGCCAGAACAAACCATCCGTCGAAGGAATCATGCGCGCCAACCCGACGCAGGCGGTCTATGACCCCACCAGCCAGACAGGCTACAATATCTGGACTACCGGCGACAATACCGAAATGAACGAGATTGGCGAAGCGGCGCTTAGAACGGACGAGGGCCTGGACAAGTGGTTTCGCCCGGACGTATCGCTCCAACTGAACATACTTCCCGTCAAGGGACTGTCGTACCGCCATACCGTAGCGTACGAAAACCGGCAGTGGGAACGGCATTTCTACCGCTCGATGTTTTCGCGCGAAGAACAGAGGGCCGGGCGCAAAGGCTGGGCGGAACTGGAATTCAGTAAAACCGAACTGCTCAACACCGACGGCTATCTTTCCTACATCAACGCGTTTGGCGACCATTATGTCAATGCCGTTGCCGGATACAGCTATTTTGAGCAGAACGGCGAAAGTTTCGCGGCAAAAAACGGCCACTTCACCAACGACCTCGTCAAGTTCTGGAATCTCGGCGAAGGCTCGCGCCTGAAAGAGGGGCTTGCGGAAATGAGTTCCGGCAAAAGCATTACTCAGCGACTGCTTGCCTACTTTGCCCGCGCCAACTATTCCTACCTCGACAAGTACATGGCTACCGTCTCCGTCCGGAGAGAGGGTTCCAGCAAGTTTGCCGAAAAGAACCGCTGGGGTACTTTCTGGTCGGCTTCCGCCGGATGGAGGCTGTCCCGGGAAAGTTTTCTCGAAGACGTCTCCTGGATAAACGACCTCAAGCTCCGCATCGCTTACGGCGTTACGGGAAATGAGGGATTTTCAGCCGACTATGCCGCCAAAATGTACGGATCGGATACCCGCTGGCTGCTGCCCGACGGCACATGGGCATATTCCTACGGTGTAACCAAAAACGTGAACGACATGCTCGGATGGGAAGAAAAGCACGAGTGGAACCTGGGTGTGGACTTCTCGCTGTTCGACAACCGTCTTTACGGCAAGTTCGACCTGTACAATCGCGCCATAAAAGGCCTGATCTACAACGTCCAGGTGCCGCAGCCGCCCAACACCGAATCGGAGATGTACAAAAATATCGGCACGATGGAAAACAGGGGATGGGAAATCGAACTGGGAGGCGACATCGTGCGCTCGAGCAATTGGAACTACAGCTCTTCGATAAACCTGAGCCACAACAAGACCGTCGTCGGTTCGCTATGGGGCGACCAGACCTATATCAACGGCGACTATATCAACAACTGGGTAGAGTATGTGCATCGTCTGGAGGAGAATGTGGAAGTGGGTACTTTCTTTACCTACCGGTATGCCGGCATCAGCGACGACGGGAAAATCCAGATCTACGACAAGGACAACAACATCATCAGTACCGATGACGGCAAGGTGGACGACAGGGTATACCAGAAAAACTTCACGCCGACTATCATTGCAGGCTGGTCGCACAACCTGAGCTACAAGAACTGGTCGCTTGGCCTTACCCTCACCGGATGGATCGACTTCGACCTGTTCAATGCCGTCGAACTGGAATACGGATTGAGGAACGTAGTACAGGGAAACATGCTCTACGATGCCATCGACAAGAATGCGAAAATCACCGGACGCCCGTCGCCCTGCGATTATTTCATCTATGACGCCACTTTCCTCAAGATACAGAATCTTTCGCTGGCATACACCCTGCCGATGAAAAAGTACACACGCTTGATGGACAGTATCAGAATCTACCTTACGGGCAACAATCTGTACACGTTCACCAAATATCCCGGACTGAACCCCGAAGAGAACATCACCGGATGGGATACGGGTATAGAGAAGAAAGGCAACATCTATCCGCAGACGCGAACCTTTGCTCTGGGTATTCAACTTAATTTCTAATCATAAAAATTGAATGGTATGAAAACGTATAAAATAGTTGTTTCCGCCATCACGATAATGGCGCTTTCCGCAATCTTCCATGCGTGCAGCGTGGAGCCGGAATATTATTCGCAATCGACGCCCGAACTGTTTTTCGACACGCAGTCGAAAGTCTATCAGCGTATGGGACGTCCTTTTACACATTGGGCATGGGCGATGGCAGACGCTCAGGCACATTCAAACTTTATCCGCCTGCAGGAGTTTACCACCGACGAAATGCTGGTGCCATCGCGCTATAACGACTGGTACGACGGCGGCGCCTATCTGCGCAACTACAATCACGACTTCACCCCTACCACTCCCGGTGTGAACGACGCATGGCGCGCTTTCTCCATGGGCGTGGCGCAGGTGTGGAGCGCAAAGGACGATATCGACCAGTATGTGGATTTCGACGCGCTGAAGTTCCCCGAGGGCAGCCGCGACGCGGTGCTGATGCAGCTTCAGTCGCTGGCGGCTTTCTTCTATCTTCACGGGCTTGACCTCTTCGGCGGCGTACCGCTCTACTCCTCCAACAAGGGCGAGATGCAGGCGCGTGCCACCGATGTGCAGACTTTCGAGTTTATCGAAGGGCTGCTGAAAGAAGCGTTGCCGAAACTGCCGAAAAAGACCGTGCTCGGAGCGCAGGAAACCGGTAATGTCAATCAGGCTGCCGCAGCCGTCATGCTCGCGCGGCTCTACTTCAACGCCGGCCCCTACATCCGTCAGGACAAGTTTGCCGAATGTGCCACCATCTGTCAGGGTATTCTCAACGGCGACTACGGTACATACCGGCTGGAGGACGACTGGAGAAACATCTTCGGGTTCGACAACGACAGATCGACGGAAATCATCTGGTCGGTACCCAGCCACAACGCCCAGAGCGAACGCAGCGTAGGACCTCACTCCAGTCATTACGGCATGAACGAGTATTGGGACAACGGCGAAATCGGCAATCGCAATAACGGCTATTGCCTTGTTCCGTCGCTCGACGTGAACGGTAAGTCGTATCTGCACGGCAGCAGCGACCCCAGCCCGAAAGGTACCTACCGCCTCGGCAGCCCGTTTGCCAAGTTCCACGCGCAGGACGTGCGCAAGCAACTCTACGCCTATGAGGGCGGGGGCGAATGGCGCGGCATGTTTTATTTCGGCAAGCTGGTCAATCCCGTTACCGGCCAGGTGTGCCACGGTGGAAACCGGCAGTTCCGGCCTACGGATACGTTGGTACTTGTCGATCAGATAGCCCGTCTTGTCCCGCAGGCAGGCGCCGAAGCCGACCACGGCAAGGAGGGCGCCCGCTGGGGCGAAGAAAATTCGGGTATCCGCCTGGCAAAGTTCTCGCCCATCCCGTGGCTGTCCGAAAAGACATACAAGGGTAACCCCGACATTCCCGTTTTTCGTCTTGCCGAAGTCTACTACATGCTTGCCGAGTGCAAAATGCGGACGGGCGACAAGGCAGGCGCCGCAAGCCTGATCAATGACGTGCGGAAACGCTACTTTACGGGCGCCGATCCCGACCCCGTAACCGCCTCCAATCTCGACGAATGGCGTATGCTGGACGAATGGATGATTGAATTTATCGGCGAGGGGCGCCGCCGTACCGACCTCGTGCGCTGGGACAAATACACCACCGAAGCATGGTGGGATCATCCCGCCGACGGAGCGGGCAAGGAGCACTTCAACCGCTTCCCGCTTCCCGAACAGGCGATAGGAAGCAACAACCTGCTCGAACAGGATCCGGCATACAGATAAAACAACGCGCCGGAAAATAAATGTAAAAGAGGCTGCCCGTGTTTTCGGGCAGCCTCTTTTCGTAGTGTGCATCCTCTTCCGAAAGAGGGTGCATCCTTTTCCGAAAGAGTGTGCATCCTTTTTCGAAAGAGGATGCATCCTTTTTTGGAAGAGGGTGCATCCTTTTCCAAATTCGCATGTGCAAACTTTTTGAAATAAAACGACAATTCATTTCATGGGAAATTACACTATTGTGTTGTCGGCTCTACACAGTTGTGTTGTCGGGAGTACACAGTTGTGTTGTCGGACATAGACAATTGTGTAGGCCGGACGACACAATAGTGTAGCCGGAGCTATACAATTGTGTAAAACCGGAAATAGCTCCCGTCCGAATAAAAATAGCTCCCGTCCCATTTAAAATAGCTCCCGTCCCATTTGAAATAGCTCCCGTCCCGTTTGAAAGCTTATAATGACGACGAATCATAATCGCATGAAAATCAAATAGTATCCGTCATTGCGAACGCAGTGAAGCAATCCAGGAGTGCGACACATAGACACACATCTGGATTGCTTCACTTCGTTCGCAATGATGTGTACCACTTAATTATAATCAGATGGAAATCAAGCAATAGCCGTCATTTCCCTTTTTGATAAACCTGGTTTATTGGGTACTCGCAATGCGGTGTCTTCTTGTTTATTTTCTTAGCATATTACCGTTCACACGTTGGTACAAAATTGATCCTTTTTGGAACAAAATAGAAAGAAAGGAGCAAAAAGCGCCCGAAATAAAGTTTTCGTTTTTTTACCTTCACAGCTTCACCTTTCTTGTAATGCGCTGTGGGATACCTGGATGTGGTGAAGGTA
This sequence comes from Prevotella sp., assembly GCA_031273295.1. Taxonomy (GTDB): domain Bacteria; phylum Bacteroidota; class Bacteroidia; order Bacteroidales; family Dysgonomonadaceae; genus Dysgonomonas. Next base: position 6,029 of record JAISSD010000102.1, on the reverse strand, counting down.
GGGTGAATGTAGATGAATGAAAAGTAGGATGGGGCTGGGGGAGGGTTGGCTGCTTTTATTGTGTGAATTTGTTGATATTCGTTCTTTCGGCGCGGGGATTTGGGTTTTTGATTATTTGGACAGCAAGGTCGGGATGTCTTCCCCGGCGACTTGTTTCTCTTTACATTCACCTACATTCACCCTACATTCACCACATCCGGTTATCCCCCAGCGCATTACAAGAAAGGTGAAGCTGTGAAGCTAAAAAAACGAAAACTTTTTTCGGGGGATTTTTGCTCTTTTCTTTCTATCAAACTTGCCGATTCCGATAAAAAAACACGATCTTTGAGAGATGAAACCACTAATGCAATAAGTTATGTGTACGATTCATCCACTTTCTATTTATGTCAGGGCGATGGCGGTTGTCTTTCTGCTTGGCCTGACGGCGTGTGCCGGTGGGGGGCATCTTCGGTTGTCGCCATCGGTTAATGATTTGGTGTTTACGGATTTGGCGAAAAGTTGGGATGAGGCGATGCCTTTGGGAAATGCCCTTGTCGGGGAACTTGTCTGGCAGAAAGATAGCGCACTGCGCCTGTCTTTAGACCATGTCGGGCTTTGGGATCTGCGTCCGGCGCCCCATAGCGATTCGCTGAACGTCTATAACTTCAAATGGATAGAAGCGCAAGTGCGGAAAAAAGACTATGCGCCGGTTCAACAACGCTACGACACACCCTACAACACCTCGGCTTTTCCGTCGAAAATACCCGGAGGCGCCATCGAATTTAGCCTGACCTCCCTGGGGAAGACGGATTCCATACGGCTGTACCTGAACAATGCCCTGTGCGAGGCGCACTGGGATAGCGACGCCCGTTTGCAAACGTTCGTACATGCGACGAAGAATGTGGGGTGGTTCAGGTTTAGCCATGTGCCGCCGGACTTGAAGCCTGTGTTAGTTCCCCCAACCTATCAAAAAGCAGGTGGCGCGTCGGGTTCAATGGATCATGGTAGCGCAGATATTGCCCGTTTGGGTTATCCGCAAGGCCGTGTGGAAGAGACGGCTACGACCCTCTACTATCACCAACCCGGTAGCGACGGCTTTTTCTATGAGATAGCGGTTGCATACCGGCGTTCCGGCCATACGTTGGAGGGCGTCTGGACAGTCATGTCTAAAGAGGAGGTCGGGCAGCATCCCGAGGGTAGCGTCAAATGGGCTGAAGATCAGTTGAAAGAGGGGTTTGCCGCCGCTTTTGAAACACATGATGCATGGTGGCGGCACTACTGGAAGCAATCGTCGGTCGACATTCCCGACCCTGTGCTGGCCAAGCAATACCATAACGAAATGTATAAATTTGGTTCGGCGACACGCAGCTACTCGCCGCCTGTTTCCCTGCAAGCCGTGTGGACAGCCGACAACGGCTATCTGCCTCCCTGGAAAGGCGACTACCATCACGACCTCAATACGCAACTCAGCTATTGGCCCTGCTATGCGGGCAACCATCTGGAGGAGGGATTGGGGTATCTCAATTGGCTATGGAAAACCATGCCTGCCGCCAAACGCTATACGGAAAACTATTTCGGGGTGAATGGGTTAGCCGTGCCCGGAGTGACAACCCTCGAGGGCGAGCCGATGTTCGGGTGGATACAATACTCTATGGGGCCGACGGTTTCCGCATGGCTGTCGCAGCATTTCTACCTGCATTGGCAGTATTCCCAAGACATGGATTTCCTGAAGCAGCGCGCCTATCCCTATATCAAAGAGGTCGCCCTCTTTTTGGACGAGCTGTCTGTTCGTGACAAAGAGGGGAAGCGCCGGCTATCCATCAGTTCAAGCCCCGAAATATACGGCAATAACCTGGAGGCCTGGTTTCATACGACGACCAATTTCGATTTGGGGCTGATTCGTTTCGTGTATACGGCTGCTGAGGAATTGGCCGGCGTGCTGGGATTGCCGGAAGATACGGAACGCTGGCGTACGATTCTGTCGGAATGGCCTTTCTACGACTTGGACGATGCCGACGGCCTAACGTTTGCCAAAGGCTTCCCCTACAACGAATCGCACCGTCACTTTTCCAACGCCATAGCCATTCACCCCTTAGGATTGATAGACGTCGACCATGGGGAAAAGGAACAGGAAATCATTGAGGCGACGATAGGGAATTTAGACAAGTATGGGCCAAGTCTTTGGTGCGGCTATTCGTACAGTTGGTTAGGCAATCTCAAAGCGAGGGCGCTGGATGGCGATGGAGCTGCTAAGGCATTGAAAATCTTTGCCGAACATTTCTGTCTGCCCAATACATTCCATGCCAACGGCGACCAGACGAAATCGGGCTATTCCGATTTCACCTACCGTCCGTTCACCCTCGAGGGGAATATGGCTTTTGCGTCGGGCATACACGAAATGCTGATGCAGAGCCATACGGGAGTCATCCGTTTGTTCCCTGCCATCCCGGCGTCGTGGAAAGATGTATCGTTCAGCGATTTGCGGGCAGTGGGTGCATTTCTGGTATCCGCCGTCATGGAGAACGGCAAGGTGACACGCATTACGATTCGTGCGGAAAAAGGAGGCGAACTGAAATTGGCTGTCCCGGAAGGATACATCCAGACTCCCCCCGATTGGGAAATTACGCTTCCCCAAAATGGTTTGCTGACAAAGAAAATGACCCCCGGTGAAATACTGGATTTGAAAATACTTTCTAACTTTTAATTATTACTGTCATGAAACGATGTATTTATTTTTTAAGTATCTTGTTGACGTTTACTTTTTGGGTATGTACCTCTGTATGTCATGGACAGTCACAGAGTCCTGCAGCACAGTATATAACCAATCAGGTTGAAAAACAAAACAAGACGATTGCCGTCTTCAGGGATTTCGGCGATGGAGAGAATTACTATACACAAAGGGCAGCCCTGAATCCATCCGACGTACGCCCTAATCCCGAAATGGACGAGAAAGCGCCTTCACCCTTTGGAGCGTCGTCCATAAAGATTACTTATCCATTGTCTGCCAACGATTGGAATGGCTACATCTTTATGACCGGAAAACTACCGACAGGCTCTACGGAGCCGGAACTCGATTTTGGGAGAACCAATACCGGATATGACCTGAGTGGAGCGAAACGGCTGAAGTTTAAAGCGCGAGGCGAAGTTGGGGGCGAGCGAGTCCGGTTTTATATGGGTGGGCTTGCCTATAACGACCCCCTTGCGCCTTACCCTGATACGGATGAAAAGCATTACAACAACAAGGCATTTGTCGCCTTGTCTGCCGAGTGGACAGACTATGTGATTGATCTATCCGGACTTGATTTAAGCCGTATCGCTTCCGGCTTTGGCTGGGTAACGAATGAACCGGAAAATAGAGGAAAAGAGAAAATCGTGTTCTACTTAGACGAAATCATCTACGAATTTGATGAAGAAATCAGTAAGCCTTTGTTGCTTCGAAGCCACGAACCGGTTGCCGTTGATCGGGAGGAAGCTTTTATCAATAACTTTGCCTATATATATGATAATGCCATAGCGGCATTGGTATTGAGTTACACGGGAGAACATGCCAAGGCGCGTCAAATTGCCGATGCCCTCGTGTTTGCTGCCAATAACGATCGGTTTTATAACACCTGTATGTTACGAAATGCCTACGCCAACGGGCATATTCAATCGTTTCCGGGCTGGCTCTCTCCATTGGGAAAAGTTTTTGCCAAACTTCCCGGATTCTATGATACGGCGTCAAGTATGTGGTGGGAAGACCGGTATGCCGTGAGTATGAATACAGGTAATATAGGCTGGAGTATGCTTGCCTTAATGGAGGTCTATCGAAATGCCCCTCAACAGCGGGAATATCTGACAACGGCATGTGGGTTGGGCGACTATATTCTTGACAACTTTTTTTCTCCTGACGAAGCTGGCGGCGGCTTTACAGGTGGTTTTGAGGGGTGGGAACCTACTCCTGAAAAGCTGACCTATAAATCGACGGAACATGCCATAGACCTGTATGTTGCATACAAACAACTGGCCGAACTCACCCTTACTTTATCTCCGGCAGCATCCGCCCGTTATCAGACGGCAAGCATCCACGCACGCAACTTTCTGATGTCTATGTACGACCCCATTCCGGGATGTTTCTATACCGGCACGATGAATGATGGAAGAACCATAAACAAATCGATGCTGCCCTTGGATACAAATACATGGGGTATTCTTGCCCTGTCAGACGATACGGATGTTGCAGACTTATGGGATTCTGAAAAAGTTGTCTCTTTCATTGAGCAACATTTCAGAGTGGGTGATGGTGTGGATTTCAATGAAGACTGCGATGGAATATGGTACGAAGGCGCCGGACAATATGCACTCGTATTGGATTTATTGGGAAAAGCCGATGATTATGCCGGAATACTCGCATGTATGAATAACGCTAGCGACGACGATGGCAGCATAACGGCCGCCGACAGGGACGGTGTAACCACCGGTTTTGATGTTACCATCGCAACGAATGAAACGGAAACGGGTTTAAAGGCTATCCCCTGGTTGTACAACAAACGAGGGGCGCTTGGAGCTACTGCTTGGCTGGCTTTTGCTCAATTGCGGATAAATCCATACACCGGAAAAAGCACGGATCATTCTTCTACCGGAAAGGTCACCCTTTCTGTCAGTCCGGCGAAAGTGTGGTCGTCTGCCGGTAGCTTGCATATTCGTACTGCCCAATCAGGTGTAGTGCGCGTATATAACTTCGGAGGTACATTAGTGGAATCTCTTACTGCTTCTGCCGGAGAAACTAAAGTATCCCCTTTACCGACAGGAAGATATGTGGTAACACTAAATGGCAATGCCTATAAGATAGCGGTATTTTAAATCTATTGAATTATTGCGGGATACGTTTCAAATCGTAATACATGAGCCTGGTATTGTCCGTTTCGTCTTCGGATGATAAAAATTCAAAGCCGTTTTTCAAGTAAAAAGCGAAAGCTTCCTTGTAGGCATCTACGGTAATGAAACGACAACCGAGGTCTCGTGCTACGGTCATCATTGAGATGACTACTTTGAGAATGTAGCTTCCTATTCCACAGCCTTTAAATTCGTCATCAACAGCCAGTCTTCCGATTTTCAGCGCCGGATAGCCCTTGCGTTGTTTATTGAAATGGATTTTATTTTTCTTATTAAAAAGCTTCCACCATTGCCGTTTGGGGTCGTCTTTGCCGGAAAAGTCGAAAACGATTTTGTCCATAAAAAGACAATAGTATGCTGCTGTCCTTTGCTTGTATTCCAAAAGATAAGTCACTCCCATGAAATCTTCATAATAGTTCATGGCGTCTTCAACGAGAAAGGCGTTTAAATCAGCGTCCCCACAATCAAAAGGAGCCGGATTCACGCCGGATTCCAATTTAATGGTGGACAGCAAATCGTAATCAATCATTGTTATTCCTTTTTGAGACGACGACCTCTTTCCAACGATCTCTGGTAGATTTCATACGCCTGCTTCATCTCCTCTACTCTTTCTTTCGATTCCAGCTTCGGATGGGCAATGCGTTCGGCAAAACGCCGTGCGTCTTTACCGTATAACACCGGAGTTTCTTTAATTGGATTGGCCATATTATTAAGTGTCTTTTTAAAGATGAGCGAAAGACGGGACTCGAACCCGCGACCCTAACCTTGGCAAGGTTATGCTCTACCAACTGAGCTACTTTCGCAATTGTGGATGCAAATATAAATCGAAAAATTAGTTTGACAAAGGAATTGAAAAAAAAATCTGAAAATTCATGGGGGAAACCACTATGAATTTTCAGATTTTTCTTTTGTTCTGTCAACGCCAAAAGGGATTATCCGTTCATGGACGCTAAGAACTCCATATTGTCATAGGTCTGTTCCATCCGTTTTTTTACAAATTCCATCGCTTCGATCGAATTCATGTCGGACAGGTATTTGCGTAATATCCACATCCGGTTTACAGTCGCGCCATCCTGTAACAGGTCGTCGCGACGGGTACTTGATGCAATAATATCGACAGATGGGTAGATCCGTTTGTTGGACAACTTACGATCCAGCTGCAATTCCATGTTGCC
>JAISSD010000001.1 GCA_031273295.1 Prevotella sp. | reverse complement strand
GCATGTAATGTTCTTCCGGATTGCAGGGGCCGGTTGTATTGAAAAATCGAAGCTGAGCCATATCACTTTTGTTTTAAAGAGGTTTACCGGATAAAGGTAAGCAAAAATAACGGGAAAACATATTGTTCTGGCCGGATATCCGGATTCGGGACAGGAAAACCGCCAGAATCACTTTATATCAAGCGTCTTTGCCCACATTCATATGTGTGCCCTGCATGAGCAGCACACACTTGCGTGCAAGCTTGGTTGGAGCGCTGTTTTTGCACGCAGATGACGCGGATTGAACGGATGAACGCAGATTGAATTGAATTGAAAATCGGCGGCGCCAAAATCGGCAGCGCCAAAATCGACGCAGTTAAACATCGGTTCGTTCGGTCTAGCGCCCTGTAAAAACAGTCTTTTTGTTTGATTTCCGTTTCGAATTCCGGCAATTGGATATAAAAAGGCGGAAATGTGTAACAGCTTATTTAGCCGGATTTAATATTTTTATCGAATAATATATACTAGTGATAACTTACTGACAATATATGATACTTCACAAATTCGGAACAGCGACGCCTGTTCTTGCTCTGGCAGGACTGGCTTTACTTGGTTCATGTACACGGGATGAAGAGGCGTCGGCGGCGGCTTCTTCCATACAGGGAATAGAAAGTGCGGAAAAGTTCACAAGTTCGTTGATCAAGACGACGAAAGTCACTTTCCGTTTGGGCGTGGATTTGAAAGAAATGTTGAATAACCTGAAATTCGAAAGGAGGATAAGGCATTATTAAAAAGGGTTAACCCTTTTTAAAATACACCATAAGAATGTTTTACAAAAAGATAAAAAACAGGGAATGCCGCCGCCCTTTCCGGGCACTCAAATGAAAAATATGGGTGTAAATATTTTGGACTGGAAAAGTTCACGTGAATTAAATCTTCGGGAAACCAAAACCGAAGCCAGATACAACGCAGACATACCCAGCCGTGAACAACTTGCAAAACAGGATAATTGGCAACGGCTCGCACAAGACGGAGGACGACGTCCCGGGCATTTTCAGTCTGATGTAACCGATGACAGGCTATAATGTACTGCATAAAACTACGGAGATTGAAAACAAATACCGTATCTTTGTGCAATTATTTTATTGGAAATAGCATGACAATACAAGAAATGTTTGACGCCAATAACGGTTTTCTGGAAGCAAAAGAATTGACCACCCGCACACAGTGGAATCAGCTGAACAGGATGCTGGAGCAAGGTTTGGCGGTGAAAATTAAAAGAGGACTTTATGCTGCAAAACAGGATAGCGTCGCAAGCCAGCGTGTAGAAGTAGCCCGGATGATATCTTCCGGCATTTTCTGCCTGTTCACGGCATGGAACTATCATCAGCTGACCACATAATAATCCTTTTGAATTTCATCTTGCGATTGGCAGTAAGGGAAAAGTAACTCTCCCGAATTATCCTCCCGTAAAAATTTACTATTGGACGGACAAGTCTTACCTGTTGGGAATTAGTGAAGTTGCTGAAGAAAATCATATTATAAAAATCTATGATTTGGAGAAATCGGTTTGTGATGCTGTCCGTTATCGAAACAAGACGGAATGGACACGGCTTCCGAAATACTGAAAAACTACCTCAGACGTCAGGACAAGGATTTGGACAGGTTGATGAAATATGCTGGTCGGCTAAGAATAGGAAATGTGATTGAAAACCTTATAACCATCATGTTGTGAAACCTGCTCATCCGGTATCCATTCGTGCTGCTCTTTTTAATCTTGCCAAAAGGGAAGGTCTGATATTTCAGTTTGTTGTTATCCGCTATCTGCACGAGCGATTGCTTTATCGGTTATCCGTTTCGGAATATGCTTCCATGTTCTTTCTCAAAGGAGGCGCTTTGCTGTATGCTCTCGAAGGTTTGCATACTCGTCCGACCGTTGATATTGACATGTTGGCAAAGCATGTAAATAATGATAAAGAAAGGGTTAAGGCTATTTTTCGGACTATTTGCGAAATCGGGTATGATGCTGATTGTGTCGTGTTCGATTCAGGGTCTATTGTTGCCGGGGGTATTGCAGAAAACAGTAAATACGGTGGAGTACGCTTGTGTATCAATGCCCGGTTCGATACGGTAAGACAACGCTTGCAGGTCGATATCGGCTTTGGCGACATCGTCACTCCCGCTCCGGTTACGTTGATATATCCCACCTTGTTGGATAAATTGGAAAGCCCTGAAATCAAAGCATATTCCATAGAAACGGTTATTGCGGAAAAATTTCAGGCAATGATTGATTTAGGTACGTTCAACAGCCGGATGAAAGATTTTTACGATGTATATGTTTTACTGAAACACAACACAACACAACACAACACAACACTATATATTCATTTGTCCAAAACGTCATTGTCCATGCCTCCGTTTGCCTTGTATACTAAAGACTGTTTAAATAGTTACTTTTAGAGTATATTTATCAGTCATTAAACCTGGAATTTAAATCATTTAAAAGAGTAAAAATATTGTAACTACTCAGGTACCAAAACTAATTGATTTACAAATATTTATCTCGATTCATATTTTGATGTTTAATGTAGGTTATAATTATAAACTGCATATTATCAATGAATTATAAAATTGACGCTCAAATATGACTGATTCTTCTTATTATTGTATACAATTGATTATCTGGTATTTATACTTATTAAAAGTACCTGAATAGTTACAAAATATTACCCGTTTAAAGTATAAGTGATCATGCAGGGCACATACAGTCATCACCCCACGGATTCACAATTGTGTTGTCAAACACCACATCTGTGAGCGATATCACTAGCTTGTAGTCGTAACGCTTGCCGGGGAGCCATACCTGCGCGGGCAGGTCAAGGGTCTTCGTGTTGGTCTCGGTAGCGACGGGATTGGTTGTTGTCACCGTCCAAGTCACTTCGGCTTTCACATCGCCGGTCTGCACGGTTTGCGGCAGTAGCATCAAGTACTTGTCCGCGTCGTTCGCACGCTGGTTGGCCGTAGTGAGCGTCAGGGCGGATTCGGTTATTCTATCGCCCGTATCGGACGTAGTCATAGAGGAAGCGGTAGCGGCGGTCAGGCTCCAGATTGTGGAGGCTGTATTGTCGGTGTTGAACGTATAAACGCCGGTGTTTGCTACCTTTCCGCCGATGTATTTTATCTTGATAGAAGTAACCTGTACGGTGGCGTCGGCATATTCTTCATCCAGCCTTGCCATAAAGCCGATGCGGGAGAGCAGATGGTCGAAGGCGAAGTTCACCGCTCCGCCATCCCTGCTTTTGTCCGTCAGCATGTCGGCTATCAGGTCAACTTGCGAGGCGTTGTCGTCGGTCACAGTGATAGTGAGCGTTGGTGCGCCCTGTGCGGATGCAAGCGAAGGTGTTCCCGCACTTGCCGGGCTCCATGCGAAAAAGGATACTTTGCCAAGATTCGTACCATCGGCTTTGTCGGGCCAGTATTTCAAGGGAGAGTATTCCCAGTGGTCGCTGTTCCAGCTCACCGGCTGGGCATACATGAAGTTGGGCGTAGCTGTGGCTCCGGATGAACTCCAGCCGCTTGTGCCGGTACTGAAAGCCGACACGTTGAACCCGTCTATTTGCAGTTTGGACAGGTCGGCTACGGATGCGCGTGTGGGCAGCTCCGAAGCGGCAGTCACATCGGTGTTGAAAGCAATAGCCCCACCGGAGGATTCCTTTACAAAGTTTTCGTCCGAACATGAGACGGACAGCAATATGACGCCTGCAAGCAACACAGCCGCAAGGGGCAACCTTTTGTTCTTTTCTTCCATTTTTATCATAATTTTCTTTACTGCTTATTTACAATAAGCAAGTTTAGTTTGTAATTGTAAATATATTTGATTGTTAATCAATTATTTATGTTTTTGTGCTTGCACAAAGTAAATAAGCGGTTTTTCTTTTTTTAATTTCTATATTACAATGCCGTCACATTATTTATCTCGTCAGGTTTTAATCCGCTACCACAAGCGATATTCGGGCATAACCGTGACCGGTGTTGCCCGTCATGGCGCCTCCGGAAGGATTCGGCATGGTTCCGGCTATGCTGGCTTGTTCGCCTGTATTCCACTCGTAGCCTGCACCGTCTATCATCGAACAGTTGGTAAACGTGATTTCGTCGCCATCATTCCAGGTAGGGCTGTATTTGAAAACGCTTGTTGTGAAGTTGAGTGAATTTTTTGCCGCTTCTGCGCCATTGTCTTGCAAACGCGGATTGTTGGTGTTTGTCGGGTTTATGGCCACACATCCCGTCATGCCGGAGATAAATGAACTGCCGCCGCCACCACCGGAGATACGACTGTCTCCAACTACTTGACCACCACCACCGCCGTAGTAGCCGCTACCGCCGCCCCAAGTTCCGCCAAAGCCGAAACCGCCGGAAAAACCTGTATTGTTGTTTGAACCTGCGCCGCCGGCTGTTTGCGTGCCGCCTTTGGCTCTCATGGCGTCGGTTATCGCGTTTAACCAACTTTGAGTATTTCCCATACCGGCGCCTTTTGATCCGTTCAGACCGCCGGCATAGCCAAATGCGTCGTAGTATCCGCCATAACTACTCATGCTTCCTCCTCCTCCGGCAACAAGGATACGGGAATTAAGCCCGTCCGGATTGTTCCAAACGCTGTTCAGTAAACGGATATCTGTAGCTCCGCCGCCACTTCTGCTATTGTTACTGTCACCACCGCCATAACTGCCGCCGCCATTCCATCCGCCAATATCTCCGCTACCCATTCCTCCTACATAGACATATAAGGCTTGGTTCTTTTCCAAATGAATCGTTCCCGATACATATCCTCCGGCTCTTGGCGGTTTCGGATTATTGCCGGCTCCGCCCCAACATTCCAGTTTATAGGTTCCGGATACCGGTATGCCACAGATTTGTACATTACCGGTGTATGTAAAATCAGATGTAAATCTCCATTGCGCGTACAAAGTCATATTCCCGACAGGCGTAATCGTCTCGCAGGAACCGTAGTAGTCGCCACTGCCATCGGGCTGTGTAGTCCAACAATTAAACAAGACTGCTCCCGCCGGATTGGAGAAGATATCGGCGCCGGCAAGGATACCGGGTGTATTTATCCAATAATTGTCGTCTACTATGTTTGCTCCCGTCCCATCATTTGCCATATAGATGACCGAGCAATTTTCCGGCTCCTCTCCCTCTCCCCATGGACTAACGGAGATACCTCCGAACTCTACTTTCGTCAGGCTGAAGTTCAGTTGGTAGGAGTATTTTTTCCCTGCCTCCCATGTGGCGGTCGGGAGGGAAAGGGTCGCCGTCCGGTTGGTCGCCGTCTGCGGATATTCCGGCAGGAGACCTATCGTCTCTCCGGTAACTACCGTCCATGTGACTTCCAGTTGCAAGGCTCCCGCCGCTACTGTTTGCGGTAGTTCAAACAGGAATTTGTCATGGGCGTTTATTTCCTCCGCATGGTCTGCCGATATACCTGGCGGATACTCGGCTGGGGCGATTTCCTCGCCTGTTCCCATTGTGGCATGGTATGTATTTTGAACGGAGAGCGCGCCCTCCGCATGGTCGGCGTCGGCAAATGTATATGTGGCTGCTTTCTTCACGGCATTCGCGGCATACTTCAGTTTCAACGAAGTAACATGTACACTGGTCTGCGCATCGTATTCCCCTACAAGAAGACCGGTGAAATTGATGCACGAAAGCAGATGACGGAACTGAAACTTGACGGGAGCCGTCTCAAAAGTCTCGTCAACCAGCTGATCCGCACATACGTCCACACGCGTACCTACCTCGTCGGGCAGAGTGATGACGATTTTCGGAGCGCCCTTGTCGGTCTGTGCCGTTCCGACCATGCAAATGCCTTCCGTGCAAGGCGTGTAGGCAAAGAACGACACTTTATCATAATTCGCGCCGTCCGTCTTTCCCGGCCAGTATTTCAGAGGAGCGTATTCCCAATGGGCCGGATCAGGGGAATTTTTCCATGCCACCGGCTGGTCGTACATAAAATCGGGTGCGGCGTTGGCTTTTGCCGCAGACCACAGAGAGGCGCCGGTGGTAGCGGCAAGCACGTTGAAGCCAGCGCTTTGCAGGTTATATTCCGTCTCTATCATTGTAGCCCGCGTGGAAGGTTCGTTCACATCGGAGGTGAAGCCTATGGCCATGTCTCCGGCCGGATCCAGATTTTGCCGCTCCAAATCTTCGCTTGTGCAGGATGGCAGGATTAGCGCTACAGCCAATGCGGTGAGCGGGCAGACGACTGTTATCCGCCACGAAAGGCGCCGGGTGAAATTTTTCCCGGCATAAGTCCTGCTTTTTTTCCCTTTTTCTTTATGTATATCGTTCATCGTTGTATATCTTTTCTCTCTTTTTTCTTTCTTGTACCGTTTCCCCCTGCGGAAAGGCGGAACGGGGGGCGGAAATACCGGCTGTTTCCGCCGCCCTTTCCCCCGGCTTGACGCTTTGCCGGGAACGGCCCCGTACGCTTTTTGTACGGGCGCTGTCAAGATTCCCTGAATTCGCTTTGTCAGATCATCAGATAACGATGTCGGCAGGAGCGCTTCCGTCTTCCCAGCCTTCCACTGTCAGGTCTGCGTCAAACACTACCGGATTCAGCGTCAGGGTGAAATTGTACGTGTACTGCTTGCCAAGAACGTAGGTAGTGGCAGGCAACTTGTAAGTCACCGGATAGAGTACGGCGGGGTCTGCTCCCGTTTGTACCGAATATGTGAAGCTTACCGTCAGATCGCCTTCTGAGGCGGTTGTTTGCGGGATAAGCATCAGGAACTTGGCGGCATCGTTGATAGTAGTTGCCGTTGGCGATGCAGTGTTGTCCAGTGTAACGTCGGTATTGCCGGCACGCAGGTCTCCACTGTTACCGGATAGATAAGAGGCGCCTGTCGTCCATGCTCCTTCGGCAACCGTAGCGTTTGTACCGTTGGTATTGAAAGCGTAAACGCCTGAGTTCTTCACTTTGGAATCGGTATAATTCACCTGCAGGGCGATTATTTTCACCGTGGCGTCGGAGTATTGTTCCGCCAGCTTGGCTGTGAAGCCGATTTTAGAGAGGATGTGATTGAACTGGAACTTCACTTTCTTGCCGTTTGACCAGGTTTCGTTAAACAGCGCGTCGGCCACCAGGTCTTTCTGGTTGGCGGCAGCCGGATCTGTGGTGTAGGCGAACTCGGGCTTATACGTGGAAGCATTGTAGGTGATGGCGTTAGACGCGCTGGCCAGTCCTGCAACGGTGAAGAACGTCACTTTACCATAGTTCGTACCGTCTACTTTTCCCGGCCAGTACTTCACAGGATTGTAAGTCCATTTGTCGGTACTCCACGTCACCTCCGTGTTGTTCATAAAGTCGGGGGCGGCAGGAACGGTATAGGCTGTCCATTCTTGTGCCCCTGTGTTGTAGGCGCTGACGAAAAAACCGTTTTCGGCTATCTGCAAATCCGTCTTGCTAAACACGGCCCCGCGGGTGGAAGGCCCCAGTACAGTATTGAAACTTACGGCCTCGCCGCTGTTCTCGGAGGGAGACGCGATCTCGTCGTTGGTGCAGGAACTTAATGCCAGCGCCAGCATGCTCGAGTAAAAAAGCGCTTTTGTCATTTTTGTCATTTTTTTTAATTTAAATCAGTAAATATTAAAACATTAATTAATTATCATGATCACTGCCTTAGCCTGCGCTTTGGAAGCGCCGTTTCCGGTTTAAACTTTTCGGGAACAGGTTTGGGCAGAGATTGTTTCTTTGTTAAATCTCCAGCGGGAACACCACGTTCTCGCCCCATTCCAGCACGTCCGGGTCGAAGGCGGAACCATCGCCTCCCGGATCTTGCGTTTCGGGTAGCCGGATAATATCGTCTTCTCCCAGACGTTTCGCGCCTACTGTTATTTCAAGGATCGCCTGCAACGTCTGTTCGTTCTTCGAGAACCGGCCCGTTATGTCGCGCGTTATCTTCTCGTATTGAGCGCCGTCGCGAAGCGTAAAGTAAATGTCCAGTACCTGGTATGTAGGATTCCCGTCGTTGCCGGCGGCGTCTTCCGGCGCCATACCGAAAGTGTAGCAAAACCCTTCCACTGTGCCGTTGGTTGCCGAATCTTCGTAGTACTTGCGGTGGTTGATGGTGAAATAGTGCGTGGTAGGAGTCGGCGGATTGGGTTTCGGATCGCCGGTAGAGAGCAGGATGCTTCCTGCCAGTCCGCTAATAGAAGCTACGTTGGCGCCTCCCTGAGATGCGGCGTTTGCCAGGTTCTCCACATGAACCGTCAAGTGAATGGACGAGGTGATGCGCCGGGGGATAAACTCTAGCGTAGGCCGTATCCCCTGATTTGCCATTTCGGCTGTCACCCGGAACACTCCGTCGCTTGTCGCCTCATCCATATTGCCGTCACGTGTACCGCTACGGTAATGGTCGACCGCCAGCGCTTCGGGAGAGGAGGTCGGGGCGTCTTTGGATAGGCTCGGGGCAAATCTCGGCATAAGCTCCAGAGGATTGCGGCAGTAAGCTTCGAAGGTATCGTAGCTTTTCGTGCCGCGGAATCCGATATAACGGAAACTGCTGCTAACAAGCTCGTTACTGCGTGTATCGGGTGATAGCAGGCCGTTGAAGGCCAGTATGCGGTAAGCGCCTGGCAACAAGGGGATGCTGTCTAGCGTCTCGTCGGTGTTCAGCGTCGAAGGCTCGCCTCCATCTTCGGGAAAGAACCATACGCTGCCCATCACGCGCCCGTCGGGCGTCTCTGTCTCCAACTCCGCCCGGCTCCAGTCCAACATCACGCGCACCATCACTTTTTTCTGTTCGTCAATAATCAGCCGTCGGGTATTGTCGATGCCTGTTACTTCGCAGGAAGCGAAGAGGATGCAGGCAAGAAGCGTCGTTATCATACTGCGCACAGTTTGTTTGGGCGCTGTCTGCATACCTGTTATTATATCTTTGCTTATCCTGTAATGAAATACTGTCGTTCGTTTCATCTGGCGCCTCCTTTCACTTTAGCCTTGCGACTGAACAGATAGATCAAGGATACTTTGGCTTTGAGCGGAACGACGCCGCTGAAGCGCATGTCGGCGCCGTCGCGTATCAGTTCGTGTCGCACATAGGGGTTGAGCGTGTAGCGGGTGTAGTCGGTGGTCAGCCAGCCTGCGCTTGCCGAAAATTCCATGCCCCATGACGAGGATCCGAACTGCATGGCATAGCCTGCGGAAAATCCCGCACTGATGTAGAAGTCGCCCTGATAACCCTTGTCTTTCTTCAACTGGAAGTCATAGACTCCCGCACCGGCAAAAAAACCGAGGAACCAGCCGGTGAGTACGCGGCGGTTTGTGCGGTTTCCCAGCCAGTAACGCCCTTCCATGCCAAGCGCTTCCAACTGCCAACAGAACGTGTCGTCGTGCCCGAGCCACCAGCCGTGCAGGAACTCCCCGTTGATGCTCCAACGCTTCCCGATAGGTATTTCGACTTCGATGTTCGGCGTAAGGGCTATATCGTAGAGCAGGTTGGTTTTCAAGGCGAACAGCGGACGATGGATAAAATCGTATGTTTCCGTTGCCGGAATTACCGAAGTTCCTGCCTGCGCCGTATCGGGCGTTTCCGCAGGCAGGCTATTCTGCACTGCGACTTGTGGCGCATTGCCGGGAATTACCGTTGTTATGCTATCTTCGGACGGCTTATTCTCTTCCCTGTACCTGATGGCGTTTACTCGCGCTGTATCGTATATTGTCACGTCGCCGATGATCTCGCCGTAACGCAGGCTGGAGAAGTATTTTGCAGACAGGTAGCGGTAAGACTTGCCGCCGTTCACCATCTTCAACCTGTGCAGTCGGCTGTCGGTGAGGCCTTTCCCTTTTGTCCGGGTTTCTTCCGGGACGAGGGTAATGACTTCTATGGACTGGTCACGCGCCGGCACGGCATTGTCTGCACGCACGAAAGCTTCCAGAGTTGCCCAGTCCACTTGGCAGACGCCGATGCGCAGCAGGCTGTCGGGGACGGACGTGTGGCGCGACAGCCAGAGTTTCAGGTTTTCCGCCCTTCGGAGCGCCAGATTCTTGTTGAGGGTTTTGCTGCCGTCGGGCGAAGCATAAGCGTTGATTGTTATGCCGCGCAGCAGGTAAGGCGGTTTCATCCACTCATTCAGTATCTGTGCCACGGAGTCGAGATCATGCCCGTATCGGACGGAATCAATTTCTGCCGAACCTTGCCGGAACAACACTAAATTGTGCTGCGGATACAGGCAGGCGCAATATGCCAGCAAAGCGGCGTTCAACAGCGCTCGGAGTTTTATGGAATTATTTGTTTTACTGTATATTGTCATATTACTCAAACCGTCAATATTGGATCTTGCCAAATAAACTGATATATTCCGCCTTTTTATATCTAATTAGCGGAATTCGGAATAGACATTGAATGAAGATGCCGTTTTTTATATCGCCAATAGCAATCTGTTTATATGGAGCGCCAGGCCGAATAATATTGACTTTCGGAATACAAGTCCGAAAGAACGGGAAAAAAACGCCCTGTCCGAAGAAACAGGCAAACGTTTTTCGAGGTATTGTCTCGATTACTGCGATCGGTTTATTCATGGAGGCAAATATATTTGATTTGATCCAATGAGCTGTTATATATTTTCGCCTTTTTATATCTAATTAGCGGAATTCGGAATTGAAATCGAACAAAGAAGCCGTTTTTATGCAATGTCATTCCGACTGAAAAGTAGGATCTGCCAATCAAACGCATCCGGACACACCTTTTTTCGGCATGGAGACGGGACAGGAAAAGGACGGAGGTCTTTAACGTGAATAACCCCCAATCGCTACGCTTCATTGGTGGTAAATGCGGCCCATCTCCTGTCAATCCCGACAGCAGGTTGAACGGTGTGTACGCCGCTCATAAGCGGTGCATCTTTTCTACAGAGATATATCTTTTTGAGACGCATTTTTTGCGGGGAGAGTAAATGCCGGAATAATTTCAACGTAAAAGAACAAATCATACCGGATTAAAAAAAAAAGTATTATTTTTGTCATCTTGATTGCCGGTTTAGCTCAGTTGGCAGAGCAGCGCATTCGTAATGCGCAGGTCCGGGGTTCAAGTCCCCGAACCGGCTCAAAAACACGAACTTTACGTACTGAATGGAAAACTTGCGGATGGACAAAACGAATCCGTCCCGGATCAAGAATCCGGTTATCAGACGGGATTCGGGAATATACATTTCTGCAATTGATTGAGAGGAAAGATAGAAATACGCTAGACAGAATCCAAGCCATGCATAGAGAAAGGTTTTTGTAGACGAACTGTACTTTATTCTACAAATGCGCGGCAGCTTCCTGATAATCAGCTAAAAGCTTACAGGGCTTCCGTTGTTTCCGGAGTATTGCCATTTTTTGTCAGCCCGGTTTGCAATAAACTCTTCCGGTACTTATCTCTTCTGATTATCCTTGCTTTCAAAACAAAGTTCAGGCAAGATTATTTTTATTTCTTTCTCTGTCGCCCCATTTGTCCAGTAAACAATGAAATTGACTTTCGCACTCTTTATTTCATAGCCTTTAGCTTTCATATTTTCAATTTCCCCGATAAACTTACGTGAAAATTTTAAAACTGACTGTCCGTCGGGATTCAGGAGTTCATCGCCATTCACGGTCAAAATATCCCCGCTTAAAAGCCTGGAAACCAGATGCTGTCTTTCGGTGAAGTAGTTTAGCCAGATATCTTTGTGCGTCAGGTGCATCAGAAATTCGCCCGGATGTGAACAGATTTTTCTATCCTCGATGCGTTCCATATCTCCGGCCGTAATATTGTCAAGGAGATCCGAGTTAAGATGGATCGTCAGGTTCTGCTTTGCCCTTGTCATGGCGACATACAGTTGTCGTTTGGCATTGTCTGTTTCGGCATTGAAATTTTCAAGCATCAGAAAAACATTGTCGAACTCTTTTCCTTTCGCCTTGTGGATGGTTGAAACAAAGATTGTTTCTCCATTTCCGCCGGAAAAATCTTCCAGCCTGGATTCACGGATAAAAACATCCAGGTCGGATTTGTATTTTATCTTTGGGTTGGTCGCTTCAAAATCCCTGATCATGTTGTTGCATATTTCCAACCTGGTACTTTTGCGGAACCTGTTGGTTAAATCCCGTTTTGCCCTTGTCCAGATGTCGTCGTTGATAGTGAAAACATCGTCTGCCGGATTCAGCCGGTTTAGAAAATACCTGATTTCCGAAAGATTGAACAGGTTAAAACCGTCGTTGGTTTGAATCAGCTTGGCTGTCATTCCGTTTTTCAAAAGCAGTCCTGTGATTTGTAGCGCTTCCTCATTCGTTTTTGTAAGTACGCAGGTAGTCCCTGTAAGTCCGGTCGACAGTATATCATGCACAAGCGGAGTAATGAGGTTTTCGCTTTGGTGGCGAACCAGTTTTATTTTACCATTATCTGTTTGTTTGGCAGTGATTGGCGTGTTTTTTAACCGGTGGCGAATACTTTTTGCAAATTGATTCGTGAAGTCGATCAGGTTACTTTTACTTCAATAATTTTCAACCAGCTCATATTTCGAAGCCTTGTTCACTTGGATGAACTGCTCAAGATATTTTGAACTTGCTCCCCGGAACTCATAAATATTCTGGTCGTCGTCTCCAACTGCGATTACCCGCATTTCTTCGTTTTGATTCATCAGTACATTTATCAGATTGAATTCATCCTCGTTCATGTCTTGCGCTTCATCGATGACCAAAACGGTTTTTGTTATCCGGCATGCTTCCACTTCCTTGTTTTTAATTTTCTCGATTGTCCTTTTCAAAATCACATCGGACTTTTCCAGACTTCCAATCTTGCCCGACAGGTCGAAACAATAGGAGTGGAATGTTTTTATTTCGATGTAGTTGGCTGCATTGCCTATGAGCTTGAACAGTCTCTTTTTAAATTCGGTTACCGCCGCCCGTGAAAAAGTAAGCATAAGCAACTGCTCGTGTTTTACATCTTCCATCAGGATCAACGAAGCGAGTTTGTGAACAAGGACTTTTGTCTTGCCGCTTCCGGGGCCGGCTGCAACGACAATGTATTTCGTATCTTTGTCGTTAATGATCTTCAATTGCGCAGGCGATAGTTCCCCAAAAAGTTGCCTGAACTTGGCCGGAGTCAGGTTACGCCTGATTTCATCCTGCCGTTTGCCTTTGAAATATTTGTTAAGGAATGAGGTGTAGTTCAGCTGGAAATAATCTTCTACAAACTGCAAGGCGTCTTTGTAATCGTTTATTATCTTCTTTGCATATTCACCGACAATATGAATTTGCTGAACCTTGTTTTCGTAAAACTGATTCAGCTTTTGATAATCTTCGGTTTTGTAACGCTTTTTGTTGTCACGATCGGGCCGCTCGATTGTCAGTCTGTTGTAAATGACGAGAAAGCCGCCTTCAATCCTGAGCGCATCGATTCTTGACAAATAGAACAGGGCGTCTTCTACGTCATCTATTGAAGCTTTCTCTCCGAAACTCTTGATTGAATTTTCAAAAGCGTTTTTCATCTCAAGTACCGAAAATTCAACTGGCGTCTCTTCTTTTCCCGCATCGCCTGCCGGCTTGTTCAGGTTGCTTTTCTCATAGAGATATTCTACAATGAACTTTGCCAGTTTGTGACGTTTCTCGATCTTTTCTTTTAATATTTCTTTCGGGTGAAGGCGGCGTATATTGACATGATTTTTGGAATACTCTGGTTTTTCCTGCTTGATCCAGCCTTTGATCGCCCAAAAGTTAATAATGATTTTAATCCTGTTTATGTTTACGCCTTCGCGATCTTCAGCTCCGGCTTTTTCATTTATTGTCTTCAGGTGGAATGTTTTGTCCTGCTCTTCCATCTCCGGAAGCAGGAAGTATTCAATGTCGCAGAAGATATTAACGATATGGAGCGATCGGTTTATATTCTCTCCTTTCCTGACGAACGCCGTCAGATCTTTTGCATCAGCCAGGATCTTTTCTTCGCGGAGAAGGTTTACAATATTTATTACTTCCTCTTTTACGATACCCAAATGGTCGCTGATATAATCGATTCTCGATTCGGCGGATTCTTCGTTCGCATGCTTCCTGCTTTTGCTTGAAAAAAGTTTCTTGATGATTCGGATCCCTTTTTCCTTCTGATTTTCTTCAAACCTTTTGGAAGCATTGATGATATTGATCGCTTCCTGCGCGTTTTCGGAAAGGATACTATTGGCAAAGATCTTCGGTATGTTTTGCCCCCGTTTCAGGTAGCCGGCGTCTTCCAATGCGGCGATGGCGGTTGTTACTCTTGTTTCAATTTGAACAACTGTATCATCCCATCCTGCTTTTCGTGCAATCTCCAAGGCCGAGTTTGAAACTTTGGAACGAAATTTCGTGATTTCCTTGACCGCTTTCCACACTTGTTGAATTTCTTTGATCGAAAGCTTGGTTTGATTCAGCAGGATGAAGTGTTTACCAAGGTCTTCTTCGTTAAACAGTACAAAACAATCGGCTGTAATGTTTTCATTCCGTCCTGCCCGTCCTGCTTCCTGAACATAATTTTCAAGGGAATCGGAAATTTCGTAGTGAATCACCATGCCGACGTCTTTTTTATCGACTCCCATTCCGAAAGCGGATGTAGCCACCATGATGGGAATTTCGCCTGAAATGAACGCATGCTGGTTGGCCGTTTTTTCTTTCACGTCCATTTTTCCATGATAGGGTTTTGCCTTGAAGCCGTCTTCGGTTAGCCTTGTGGCGAGTGAATATGCTTTTTGTGTCCTTGAAACATAAATGATGGTCGGGCAGTTTTTTTCTTCAATTAAATCTCTTGCCGCTTGGTACTTTTCTTCTTCACCGGCTTTTTCAAAAACCCTGTATCGGAGATTTGTTCTTGACGCCTTTGAAGTGAACAGCTCAAGTTCAAGCGAAAGTTTTTCCCTGAAGTAGCTGCGGATATCTTCAATTACTTTTTGCTTCGCAGTTGCTGTAAAACAGGAAACAGGAATTCCGTCTTCAAGATTCTTCTTTTCCTGAATGGCCTTGATGAAATCGCCGATATATAAATAATCGACCCTGAAATCCTGTCCCCATGAGGAAAAGCAGTGAGCTTCATCAATCACAAAACGGACAATCTTTCTTCCTGAAATCAACCGTTCAATCGTCTGTGAACGCAATGATTCGGGTGAAATGTAAAGGATAGACGCCGAACCGTTCTCTATCCGCTCAAAGGATTTGGCTCTTTCGATGGGGTTGAGCAGACCGTTTATGGTAACCGCGGCAGTGATCCCGATTTTTTCGAGGTTATCGACCTGATCTTTCATGAGTGACTGTAAAGGCGAAATTACAATCGTCAATCCTTTTGCACATTCGTCGCTCATCAGTGCAGGCAGCTGAAACGTGATTGATTTTCCGCCGCCGGTAGGAAAAACAGCAAGTATGGATTTGTTGTCGATAGCAGCCTTGACTGCTTTTTCTTGTAGCGGTTCTCCATCATAAGTCCTGAATGAATCAAAGTCGAAAAATCGCTTCAAGCCTTTATGTATATCCAATGCGTTGTTGCAGTACGCGCAACCACTGATGCAAGGCCTGTTTCGCAGGCGGAACATTATCTGTTCAACTTCAGGATAATTTTTCAGAACCCAGGGCGGAGTGATGGAATGTACTTTTTTATACTGGATAAAAGAGTTGATCAGGGATAAACAGTATGCAAGTTCGACCGGGCGCTCTGTAATTAGTCGAGTCAGGTCAGCCTGTTCACAAATTCAGAACTCCTGACGCGGTAAAGTTTTAATTGCTTTTAATGAATGATTTATAAAAACAATACCCCGAACTGGTATTGTCGTGATTTTGACAGGCTTAATATCGCAATATGCTTTGTAT
>JAISSD010000140.1 GCA_031273295.1 Prevotella sp. | reverse complement strand
TTTCTTTGCAAAAAGATTCGTATTTATTTTATACATATATATATCTGTAAAACAGATTGTTATGAGTTTACGGGCAGACACTATATATGATATTGTGCTCCACCTGAGCGTTTTTAATGTGATGCGAAATTTTACATGCAGAATTATGCGGACATTTACTTATAATATTATTGATGACATCTATTTTAGTTAGCAAGTCATCATATTGAGAAATTCCTTTTGTTGTAGGCTGAATTTGATAATCATGCTTCTTGGCAGGCTGAATATTATGTGCCGGATCTAACAATACAATGTAAAATATAGACGTATCTTTATCAAAATAACCGATAATCCTTCCTGTTCCGGTTGTTAATGAGAATTGCATAATCGGGAATTCCGAATCATTATTTAAAATTGCATTGGGAAGCCATGATAAATCATTTTTACTAACAGGTATGTTTTTCTGAGACCATTCAACAGGATGACATCTTAAAGCGTCACTGCCTCTATTATCCTCCAATACCTCTTGAGCAGTCATATTCCCAAGCGATGATAATCTTTCAATAAGGCTGACATGCCATTTTGAAGAGCAATTCCCTATTCCAAAATTCTTTATTTACCTAAAATACAAAAAAGAGAAGATTAGCTTATCCTCTTTTATAGCTTTTTCTTCTTCTCTTGTAACTAATGATTTTCTACCAAATTTAGGTTTCTCATTGATTAAGTTCTTCCCATTTTTTGCCATAATATTCCATCATTAGCTCTGGGTGAATGACTTTATCACAACGCTCATTTGAACCTAAAGTTCCACGAGTCTCTTTCCACGGAAGTTCAGAGTGCGATAACTTTTCTAACTCCGCACCACTATATTTCAAATAATTTTCCAATATGAAATCTACAAACACTGCATCATCATCAGTCAATTTAACATTGTTATTCAATATATCAGAGGCCGTTATTTCCGAATATAAATATTTTGCAGGATTAAATCTGTCATAAATAGTTTTATTTACCGGGCCATGTATCCATGCTTGAAATTCTCCTTTAAAAAATGGAACTTTATTCATTCCATAAGACCAAGCCTGAATATAATACAAAAGTTTCTGCAACTTCAAATTTATCAAGGAAGCACAACTATCCTCAGACTTAACTTTAAGGATAATATAGTCTGCAATGTCATTTACCGAGTACATAGCGAATATATTTACTTGTAATATGATACGAAGATAGCTGATTTAAATGGGTCAACAATAAAATACAGGCTGAATTTTGTCCGAATTAACAAAGTAACTGCTTTTAGTCTATGGAAATTGTAAATCAAATCGTATATCATGGCAGAATATTCAATCATAAACCGGACAAGAACGAAAGCAATAAAGAGAAACGGTAAATATCCGATATACTCAGGAATCCGGATAAAAGATAAGGATTGAGAAATTCGTATTCCTTTTTCTTTTTGAGTAACGCAAATTATTCTTGCAAGCTTAAAAAGCCTTTAAACTTAAATCTATATTCGGGGCGGCGTATATAATAGCGCCCGATGAAATATAATCGACTCCTGTTTTTGCTACCGCCCGAATCGATTCCTTGGTGATTCCACCCGAAGCCTCCACCTTCGCGGCGCCATTGATAAGCCGCACAGCCGCCTCCATCTCGGAGAGAGACATATTGTCGAGCATTATCACATCCACAGCCTTTGTAGCCAAGGCTTCTTCCACTTCCCTCAGATTGCGTGTTTCCACCTCTATTTGCAGATTCTTGCCTTTTTCTTTCAGATATTTCACTGTGGCTTCAACTGCCTTGGTTATGCTTCCGGCATAATCATTATGGTTGTCTTTCAACATTATCATATCAAAAAGGCCATAGCGATGATTCTTGCCTCCGCCAATATATACAGCCCATTTCTCGCACATGCGAAAAATGGGGGACGTTTTACGGGTATCCAGTATCCGGGTATCGGTATCGGCCAACAGTTCCACCATTTCATGAGTATATGTGGCTATGCCGCTCATCCGCTGCATACAGTTTAGCGCCAATCGTTCCATTGTCAGTATGGAACGGGCCGAACCCGATACGACAAAAGCAATATCGCCTTTTTTCACACTATCTCCATCATTTTTATATATTTCTATTTTCAGGTTCTTGTCGTAATAATGGAATATTTCCCGGGCAAGGTCTACGCCTGCCAGAATGCAGTCGCGCTTTATAAGCAGTCGCGCTTTCCGCTGCAAATCCGCAGGAACGCTGGCCAAGGTAGAGTGGTCGCCGTCGCCGATATCTTCTTTTATAGCTTCATCTATAAAATGATACAGCCTTTCTTCTGTTACATAAGGCGGTCTGTTCATTTTTTATCCAGATCTTTATTATAAAACGTACCTCTGTTTTCTGTTTGTTCCATGCTCTGGCTTATTATCAGGTGTGCAATGCTGACAAGATTCCGCAGTTCGGACAATTGGGGAGACAGGATGGAAAAGTTATATATTTCCTTTACCGACTTGTATATCTCCTCCTCTTTCTGTTTCGCCAGTTTGAGCCGCCTGTTGCTGCGAACTATACCTACAAGGTCGCTCATGAGGGTTTGCAATTCTTTACGCAGATAATTGAGCAATACCATTTCCTCGTTTACCTTCATCCCTTCCTGATCCCATTCGGGGATTTTGTGCAATTGCCCATAGTTAAAGTTGTTTTCTCCGAGTCGTTCCAATGTTTTTACAGCCGCACGATGGGCAAAAACCAATGCTTCAAGCAATGAGTTGGAAGCCAGCCTGTTTGCTCCATGCAACCCCGTATTGGAACATTCTCCCACGGCAAACATATTCTTGATCGTACTCTGTCCGAACAGATCCACGTCAATCCCCCCGCACAAATAATGGCTGGCAGGAACAACCGGAATCAAGTCCCTGAACATATCCGGTCCGGCATCTTTACATTGCTTGTAAATATTCGGAAAATGTTCCATAAACTTGCGCTGATCGAGATGGCGGCAATCAAGGCATACATAGTCGTCTCCTCTCAGCTTCATTTCGTTGTCGATGGCGCGGGCTACAATATCACGCGACGCCAGTTCCTCCCGTTCGTCGTATTTGTACATGAACGGTTCACCCGACGCCGAACAGATCTTTGCCCCGAAACCTCTCACAGCTTCCGATATCAGAGGCAATTGTCCTGTAATGGGGCTGTAAAATGCAGTCGGGTGAAACTGGATGAATTGCATGTTGCTTATCCTCGCCTTCGCCCGGTGTGCCAGACCTATACCGTCTCCCGTTGCTATTGTGGGATTGGTTGTATTCTTGTATACATGTCCGCAACCGCCTGTCGCCATCAGCGTAATTTTGGACGACATCTTCTTGATGCGCTGCGCTTTCATATCCAGAACATACGCGCCATAACAGTTCAGGTTGTATTTGTCGAACGACTCGCCGGGTATATGGTGTTCGGTAATCAGGTCTATCACATAGTGATGGTTGAGCAGTTCCACATTTTCGAGCCGCTCGATGGCTTTCAATAAAGCCCGTTCTATTTCTGCTCCGGTGACGTCTTTATAGTGGACTACACGGCTTTCCGTATGGCCGCCTTCGCGTCCCAGGTCGTAGGACTGAAACTCGTCTTTATCGAAGTTTGCCCCCCACTCTACTATTTCGCGGATACGCTCGGGGCCTTCTTTCACCACTACTTCTACAGCTTCTCTTTTGCAAAGCCCGTCTCCGGCGCGCAAAGTATCTTCTATATGTTTCTCAAAGCTGTCTTTTGTAAAGTCGGTCACAACTGCTACGCCCCCCTGTGCGTATTTTGTATTAGACTCTTCGTCGTCCGATTTGGTTATAATTGTAATCTTGGTTTCGGGTTTCTGTTGCGCTATTTTCATCGCGTAAGAAAGTCCGGATATGCCCGATCCGATTACCAGAACATCTGTATAAATCATTCTGTCAGTATATCAGTTATGGATTATAAGCCATAGATCATGAGTTCCATCAGATATTTCATTCATAATTTACAACTTATAATTAATTATTTATATTTATTATTTTATTGTTTTCGAAAGTTCCAGCATCCTGTTTATCGGGCGCAGGGCTTTTATGCGTATTTCTTCATCCATCAGTATTTCAGGAAGTTCGTATTTCATACACAGATACAGTTTTTCCATCGTATTCAGTTTCATGAAGTGGCATTCGCTACAGTTGCATTTATCATCGGCAGTAAGAGCCGGAATCAGTTTTTTGCCGGCTGCCCGCTTGCGCATCTCGTGTAATATACCTTCTTCGGTGGCGACAATGAATTCTTCCGCGCTGTCTTTCACTACATAGTCCAACAGGTTGGCCGTTGAACCTATATAATCAGCCACTTGCAAAACCGGTTTCCGGGCTTCGGGGTGCGCTATCAGCTTTGCTCTGGGATAATCAAGCATCTGTTGCGCTATCCGTTCCAGCGAAAAGGCTTCATGTACGATACAAGCGCCATCCCACAGTATCATACTGCGGCCTGTCACCTGATTGATATAACGGCCGAGATTCCTGTCGGGGGCAAAGATGATTTGCTGTTCCTCCGGCAGGGAATTTATGATATGCCCGGCATTGGATGACGTTACTATTATATCACTTTCGGCTTTTACTCCGGAATCGCAATTGATATAGCTTATCACGATGGCGTCGGGATGCTTTTTTTTCAATTTTCTCAAGCCTTCATCCGTACAGGAATCGGCCAGCGAGCAGCCTGCCAGTAAGTCGGGCAGTACGACTTTTTTTGCAGGATTAAGTATTTTCGCGGTTTCCGCCATGAAGTGAACGCCGCAAAAAACAATCATATCGGCATTCGTTTTCTCGGCGGCACGCGCCAATTGCAGGCTATCGCCCAAAAAATCGGCAATATCCTGAATGTCGCCGGTCTGATAATAATGCGCGAGAATAATAGCATTCTTCTCTCTTCGCATACGGTTGATTTCTTCTACAAGATCGATTCCTTCCGGTATTTCCCCTTTGGCAGGAAGCAAGTCAGCCGCTTTTTCGAATATTGTCATATCTTTCGTGAAATAGAGTTACTCAATCTTGATAAACAGTTTCTGAAAGTTTCGAAAACAAAAATACTTATAAAAACCGATTTATCCGAAATTCATCTGTATAAATAAAGGTCTTGGCTTAAGCAATATCGGAAACAAAAGAAGCCGCCTCTACGAGACAGCTTCTTTTTATTGTCAGAGCTTGTTTATTCAGCTTTTCCGGCGCTGCCAAGCACAGCTTCGATTTTATGCCTGTATAGTTTCTTCATGTTTTCACGAGCCGGCCCAAGATATTTACGAGGGTCAAACTCGGCAGGCTTGGTGGCGAATACCTCGCGTACTGCGGCTGTCAGAGCCAGACGGCTGTCAGAGTCGATATTGATCTTGCATACTGCCGATTTTGCAGCTTTGCGAAGTTGTTCTTCAGGAATACCGATCGCATCCTTCAATGCGCCGCCGTATTTGTTGATAGTTGCTACCTCTTCCTGAGGTACGGAAGATGCACCGTGAAGAACAATAGGGAATCCCGGAAGTTCTTTTTCTACTTCTTCCAGTACATCGAAACGCAAAGGAGGCGGAACAAGGTGGCCGTTAGCGTCCCGTGTACATTGTTCGGGAGTAAATTTGTTGGCTCCATGAGAAGTGCCGATAGAGATAGCCAGTGAATCGCAGCCTGTTTTTGTAACAAAGTCCACTACTTCTTCAGGTTTTGTATATGTGTGATGTTCGGCTGATACTTCATCCTCCACACCGGCCAGTACTCCAAGTTCGCCTTCAACTGTCACATCGAACCGGTGAGCATAATCCACGACTTTCCTGGTAAGCGCCACATTTTCATCATACGGAAGGTGGGAACCGTCAATCATCACCGAAGAAAATCCCGAATCGATACAGTCTTTACAAGTTTCGAACGTATCGCCATGATCCAAGTGAAGTACGATTTGCGGTTTTTCCCAACCCAGGTTTTTTGCATATTCTACAGCGCCCTGAAGCATATAGCGCAACAAGACAGGGCTTGCATATTGACGGGCGCCTTTGGACGCCTGTACAATAACCGGCGACTTTGTTTCTGCAGCGGCCTGAACGATAGCCTGCAACTGTTCCATGTTGTTAACATTGAACGCAGGAATAGCATATCCGCCTTTTACTGCTTTAGCAAACATATCTTTAGTGTTTACTAATCCCAAGTCTTTGTAACTTACCATTGTTTTTGAGTTTTTTATTTATAATAATTGTGAATAGATACACATTCTTAAAGCGTTACAAACGTAACAAATTTATACGGGATTCCGTGTCTGAAAAATGATAAAATAACCTAAGAAACTGTCTGGATTTTCCACAAAGGACTCGGATACTCTCCTTTTTCGACAAGCTTTTGGAGTTTTTCCACCACTCCCGCCCTGTCTTCGGCATAGGTCACGCCAAACCATTTGGACGGCGTATCCAACACTTTCACATCTGCCGTTTTGGCAACGATCAGGTGGTCTACCATTAACGGGATAAAATATTCCGCCTTGTGGTTGCCGGCATTTTGTTCCAGAAACCTGATGAAATATTTTTCGGAGTGCTCGAAATAATCGGGAGTGAATCCCCACATATTCATGGATACGGGAGCGTTTTCGGGCAGTTCGAACCAATGGTTTTCAGCATCCTTGTATTGTATTTTACCGTCTTTGCGTTCGATGTGGGTACGTTCAACCACACTTTTCAGGAAATGGCCGCCATCAGTTTCACAAACGCCTCTGGCTACGGCTCCGCTTTCGGACAAGGTATTGTTTAAGCGGTAACCTACCATGCAATAATGATTTTCGGTACCGTTCATTTTATTCAGTTGCTCTGCAAGGATAGTATAGCTCTCGCGTCCGTAGAAATCGTCGGCGTTGATAACGGCAAAAGGCTCTTTAATCACATCTTTAGCCATCATTACGGCGTGGTTTGTACCCCAGGGTTTCTGTCGGTCGGGATGCGGTTGAAATCCTTCCGGCAAATTGTCCAGTTCCTGATAAACTACCTCCACCGGAATATGGTTTTCGTATTTGGAAACGATTTTTTCACGAAATTCCCTGTCAAACGACTTACGGATAACAAAAACGACTTTTCCGAATCCTGCCCGGAGAGCGTCATATATGGAATAGTCCATTATCGTTTCGCCGCCGGGACCAAGTCCGTCAATTTGTTTGAGGCCGCCATAGCGGCTTCCCATACCGGCGGCTAATACATACAAAGTAGGTTTCATAATAAATATTTTACAGTTAATTTTTTTGAAGATACAAAGATAACCTTTTAAGGTTTAAATCCGATGAAATTCCCCGATTATTGACCTTATCCGGGTCAAAAAGGCAAATCAGACGGGCATATCATCCATTTTATTTCCACTGCGTTCGTTTCATTAAAAAAAGCCTGTGGGGGCACAGGCTTTTTTTCGTTATCATATCAGATATTCTCCATATTTCTCTTGACAAAGTTGTTTAAAGCCTCGCCTTTAAGCATCCCGTTCGACAAGAGTGACAGATCTATCAATTGGCGGATATTTGCGCTTCCGGCCGCATAGGCAGCCACAGCTTCTTTATCTTTACCGTCAATATCGCTCATGATTTTTTTAATAAGCGGATGTTCCACGTTCAATACCAGATTGTAGCTGTCGGGCATTTCACCGTAGAATCCCATCCCCGTCTGCATCGCCGACATATCTTTCATACGGCGCATAAACTCGTTTTGGGTGATTTGAACCGGCGCGGCTTTTTCGTCCAAAGCTTTATAGTCTACAATAAATTCCGCCTTGTCTATTTGGGGAAGCAGGGATATAAACGCCTCTTTCAATTCTTCTTTTTGCTTGTCGGTCAAATTTACCTCCTTGCCGTCTTCTTTCTGAACCAGATTGTTGACCGTGTCAGAGTCAACCCTGACAAAACGGCTTTTTTCAAATTTCTGCTCCAGCTGTCCGGCCATGTGTACATCCAGCTGTCCGTCAAAGAGGATCACATCATAACCTTTATCCTTTGCTGTGCTGATACAAGAATATTGCTCATCTTT
This sequence comes from Prevotella sp., assembly GCA_031273295.1. Taxonomy (GTDB): domain Bacteria; phylum Bacteroidota; class Bacteroidia; order Bacteroidales; family Dysgonomonadaceae; genus Dysgonomonas. Next base: position 18,110 of record JAISSD010000140.1, on the reverse strand, counting down.
GTTATTCGCATACAAATATACAAGGTTACCCTCCTTGTCAGTCTGATTAGCCGAAATCAATGTTTTATATTCTTCGAATGTGAATGTCCGGCCATCGGTATTTTTCAACAAGCAGAATTTGTGCGCACGGTCATAGAATTTCTCGTCGGTAAGCATACCGTATTCAACGAACAATTTAAGGCTATCCCACTTTTCTTCGAATTGGGCGCGGCTATTCTTGAATATCTCTTCCAGACGGTCTGCAACCTTTTTGGTAATGTGGTTCGATATCTTTTTCACATTCCGGTCGCTCTGCAAGTAAGAACGGGAAACATTGAGCGGAATATCCGGAGAGTCCAGCACTCCATGCATCAGGGTAAGGAATTCCGGCACAATACCTTCCACCGAATCGGTGACAAATACCTGGTTGCTGTATAACTGTATTTTGTTGCGGTTCATATCCACATTGCTTTTTATCTGCGGAAAATACAGGATACCTGTCAATTTGAACGGATAATCTACATTCAGGTGTATCCAAAACATCGGCTCGTCGGAAAACGGATAAAGCTCCCGATAGAATTTCTTGTAATCTTCGTCTTTCAGGTCGGCAGGTTTGCGCGTCCAAAGCGGATTGGCGTCATTTATAACATTATCTTCTTCTGTTTCAACGGATTTACCGTCTTTCCACTCTGTCTTTTTACCAAATATGATCGGCACAGGCAGGAAACGGCAGTATTTTTTCAACAACCTGTCAATCTCTCCCTGTTCAAGGAAATTTTTGTTGTCATCATCTATATACAATATGATATCCGTACCGCGTCCGTCTTTTTCTACCTCTTCGATAGTATATTCCGGCGAACCGTCGCAGCTCCACTTCACAGCTCCGGCTTCTTCCTTGTATGATTTAGTCACGATCTCCACTTTCCCGGATACCATGAATGAAGAGTAGAAACCCAGCCCGAAGTGGCCAATAATCGAATTGGCGTCTTTCTTGTACTTGTCAAGGAATTCATTTGCAGACGAAAAAGCTATCTGATTGATATACTTGTCTATCTCTTCACTCATCATACCTATACCGTTATCGGATACAGTAAGCGTCCCCTTATCCTTGTCTATTTTAATGTTTACCGAAAGATCTCCGGGTTCGCCTTTAAATTCACCCGAAGAAGCATAAGTTTTTAACTTCTGGGTAGCGTCCACAGCATTGGAAACCAACTCACGAAGAAAAATTTCGTGATCACTGTATAAAAATTTTTTTATGATTGGGAAAATATTCTCGGTTGTAACCCCAATTTTACCGTTTTGTTGCATGATTTTAATATTTTAATTTGTATATTTGTTTTTGTTGTATATAGAAACAAAATAAGTGCCAAAGAAACCTGTTGTGACATTTTGTCGGAATTCTAAAGATATTTTTTATGCCCCCTCTTGATCAATAGAAAAAATTTATATGGTATACAATCTTTCATTACAATCATAAATACATTCATTTTCAAATATTTAACGGTAGATATTTCATCGACTGGCATTTTTATTTAACCGGCAAATATTCTTTCAGCCAAAACAGGAAAAAGTCTATACCTTCGTTTTTAACAACAGAGAAATATAAAATGCCTGCTGTTGCAGCTATAAAGAATACTAACTTAATACTTATAAAACAATGGCGACACCGGATAAAAACAATAAAGTTTTTGAAGACAAGTTGGTAAACTTACAAAACAATATGATGAATTTTGCGCTTACCCTTACCTCAAACAGAGAAGATGCCAAAGATCTTTTACAGGAAACAACCTTGAGAGTTTTGGATAACAGGGAAAAGTATTACGAAAATGTTAATTTCAAAGGCTGGGTGTTTACTATAATGCATAATATTTTTGTAAACAACTATCGCCGTGTGGTCCGCAGCCAAACGATGTTTGACCAAACTGAAAACTTATATCATCTGAATATGCCTCAGGATTCGGGTTTTGACTCTCCGGAAGGCGCATATACAGTATCTGAAATATCCAGGGAAATAAACGGTTTTTCGAAGGAATACAAAGTTCCTTTTTCAATGCACGTTACCGGATTTAAATACGAAGAAATCGCGCAACGACTGAGCCTGCCCATAGGTACGGTAAAAAGCCGTATTTTCTTTGCAAGAAAACGTCTTCAGGAGTTACTGGCCGATTATAAATATCGGGATAGAGTGTAAGCGTATTTCCCGGATCAAAATCCCGGACAAGGCAATTTACGCTTTTTGCAGTATTTTTATCAGTTCATCACGATTCAGGTTCTCACCCGCTTCTTCGAATGGCAACCTGAATGTGCATCCGCTTTTCCACGACGAACAACCATAAGCCGATTTGCCTTTCAGTATTGTTCCTCTCTTGCACAAAGGGCAAAGAAGCCGCTCTTGTTTCGCTTCAGGTTGCGTATTTGTAGCTGTAGCGACAGTTTCCTGTTTTTCTTTTTTCACTTTCGGTTTACGTTCGGGGGCGTTTTTTTTCTCTTTCGGCGTTTTTTGCTTCGGCTTCTCCGCTTCCGCGATAGTGATTCTGCTCCCCCTGTCGCTTTTCACATTAGCCACAATTTCAGCAAGCATCTGTTTCAACTCGTCAATAAACTGTCGGGGATTATACTCGCTCTTTTCTATCTGACGGAGTTTCTTTTCCCAAAGCCCTGTAAGTTCGGCCGATTTCAGTAATTCCTCTTTGATAGTACCTATCAGTTCCATGCCTGTTTGCGTGGCGTACAGGTTTTTCCGCTCCTTGCGGATATAATTTCGTTTGAACAATGTTTCTATTATGGCTGCACGCGTCGATGGCCGGCCTATACCATTCTCTTTCAGAGCATCGCGCAGTTCATCGTCATCAACCAGTTTTCCGGCGGTTTCCATAGCCCGCAAAAGGGTTGCTTCTGTATAATACTTTGGCGGCTGCGTCCACTTCTCGTTCAACGCAGGTTCGTGAGGGCCTTTCTCCCCTTTTACAAACGGAGGGAGTATGTTATCCTGCTCTTTATCGGATTCTTCCTCTTCCTGATTCCGGTTGTTTGCAGATTTTTCAAATACAACACGCCAGCCGGGTTCAAGTATCTGTTTTCCAGTTACTTTAAATTCCACCTTGGCGGCCTCGCCCAGTACGGTTGTGGTCGAAATCTTGCAATTGGGATAAAACACTGCTATAAAACGGCGTGTAATCAGGTCATATACTTTGCGCTCCTCTGCCGATATATTGTTTGCCCTCACTCCCGTAGGAATAATGGCATGATGGTCGGTGACCTTGCTATTGTCGAATACCTTCTTCGATTTTGGTATCCTGGCCAGCGCCAAAACAGGTTTTACCAATTCCTCGTATCCGGCCAGCCCCCGTAATATGGCAGACGCTTTCGGGTACATGTCGTCGCTCAAATATGTGGTATCGACACGAGGGTAAGTTGTCAGTTTTTTCTCGTAAAGCGACTGAACCGTCTTTAGCGTATCTTCCGCCGAGAAAGCAAACTTCCTGTTGCACTCTACTTGCAAAGCGGTAAGATCAAACAAGCGGGGAGACAACTCCTCCCCTTTCTTTGTTGTAACATCGGTTATCTCAAATTCGGATTGCTTTATTTCTTCCAGAAATTTCATGCCCTCTTCCTTTGTTGCAAAACGCCCTTTAGTGGCTGAAAACGTTGTTTCCCTGTATAGTGTCTTCAATTCCCAGTAAGGTTCGGGCTTGAAATTTTCTATTTCGGACTGACGGTTTACTATTAATGCCAATGTAGGCGTCTGTACACGTCCGATAGACAATACGGAACGGTTCTGACCATACTTTACCGTATATAGCCGTGTGGCGTTCATGCCCAGCAACCAGTCGCCTATGGCGCGGGATAATCCGGCTTCGTACAGTTTATCGAATGCGGCCTGCTCTTTCAGGTTGTCGAATCCTTCACGAATGGAATCTTCTGTCAGGGAAGATATCCACAACCGTTTTACCGGAGCCTTGTTCCGGGCCTTTTGCATTACCCATCGCTGGATAAGTTCGCCTTCCTGTCCGGCGTCGCCGCAATTAATGACTTCATCGGCTTCGGACATCAGTTTTTCTATTATGCCGAATTGCTTTTTCACCCCCTCGTTTTCAATAAGTCTTATGCTGAATCGGGGCGGAATCATCGGCAATAAATCCAGCGACCATTGTTTCCATTGGGGGGCATATTCGTGTGGTTCTTTCAGCGTACAGAAGTGCCCGAAAGTCCATGTGACCTGATAGCCGTTACCCTCAAAATATCCGTCCCTGCGGGCATTTGCTCCCAGTATACCGGCTATTTCGCGCGCTACACTCGGCTTTTCGGCTATACAGACTTTCATATTATTCAGTTACAAGTTACAAGAATTGAAAATGGATAATTATTTGCTTCGCCTATGCTCCGGCAAATGCTGTTTTTCGTTTCGCGATACCAATCTTCATTGGCTGATGCGTAACCGAAAAATAATTCGCCTTTCTTGTTTCATATTGGATCAACCGACACATCAATTAATAACTTTCATTCCTGTTCGGAAAATCGACAGCTTTCACATCTTTAATATAATTCTGTACCGCCTCTGTCATAACTGCATGTAAATCCGCATAGCGACGTAGAAACTTCGGCGAGAAGTTCCTGTTTATCCCCAACATATCGTATACCACAAGTACCTGGCCGTCCGCATCAGGGCCTGCCCCTATTCCTATGGTCGGAATTGCAAGCTGCGAACTCACTTTTTTTGTCAGTCCGGCGGGTATTTTTTCCAATACTATGCCAAAACAACCCGCTTCCTGAAGCAACAAGGCGTCGTTTATTAGTTTATCGGCTTCCGCATCATCTTTTGCACGCACATTATAAGTGCCGTATTTATTGATAGACTGGGGCATAAGCCCCAAATGCCCCATTACGGGGATACCGGCATTTATAATCTTCCTGATATCGGGTATAACTTCTTCTCCGCCCTCCATCTTCAAGGCGTCGGCACCGGTTTCTTTCATCATGCGGATAGCATGTTCCAATGATTTGAGCGGATCGCCCGATACCGTACCGAAAGGCATATCAACGATTACCAGGGCGCGCTTCACGCCATTCGTCACCGAACGGCCATGGTAAATCATTTGATCAAGGGTCATGGGTAATGTTGTAATATTACCGGCCATGACATTCGACGCCGAATCGCCAACCAGAATGACGTCCATTCCGGCCTGATCGATGATCGAAGCCATCGAATAATCGTATGCTGTAAGCATTGAAATTTTTTCGCCACGCTGTTTCATTTCTATCAGGTGGCGTGTTGTAACCTTGCGGTTATCCTCGGCGTATGTAGACATTAGTCCTTTGTTTTTGTTATATCCAACAGGTTTCGACCTTAAAATTTTCACAAAGGTATAAATAAATGCAAGAATAACCCTACAAAAGAGGATGTCAATATTACAGTTCAGGGGATGATTGCCATCCCCATGTAACTGAAAAAATGAAACGAATAGCGCCTAAGGCGTTACTATTCTTTACCGAACACACCTAATATTGTAACCGTCCGTCCGCCCATAGTTGGCATGGAATATGGCACTATCTCTTAAGCCCAGGTAGTACGCTTTTTTGACGTTGACTGACAGTGACCAGTAGCTGCCGAAGGCGCCAACACTAAGCAGGGTGCTATTGTTGTAACCACCTGCCGCGGGAAATACCACCTCCACATTGCCTTTGGAATAGGTGGAAGTCAGATAAGAAAGGCCGCTAGCGCCTGCACCGTTTTCGTCGCTGGCAGAAGCGGTATTGCCGGCAGTCCACCTGTAATCGGCGGTGGCAGGGATGCCGTAAACGCCGTCGGATTCACCGAACTCCCTGCTGATTGGCATTCTCCACGAATCAGAACTTAAATAGCCGCCGTAGTTCGTTGCCGCCAGGTATCTGCATATATCACCCTTGTAAACGTCAGGGTCATGGAGGCCGTTGTTTGCGATGGCATCTACAAGACGGCTATCGGGGTAGGAATCCTCGCCACCGTAAGGTATCCCTTCCCATGCGATTTGGCCTCCGGCAATATCCCAGGCCGAAAAGATTCCCGAATGAATAAATTTCATTTTTTGATGACAATTGTCGAAAATATGCAGGAAGCCGGTAGGCGAGATGCATCCCGTCTATACATATCCGCATTTTTAATTTTATCTCTTTATTTCTCATTGATTCCTAATTCTTAATTAATTCTTCAAATATATTGACTTTAACCGGATGAATTGTTGCATATTCCCGCCTTTTTATATTCAATTATCGGAATTCGGAACGGAAATCGAACAAAGAGGCTGGTTTTATGTCTGTAATGACAGTTATCGTCCACGCCATGCTCATACAAGGCGTTGGAAAGCGCCTTTTTCGTTTCTCTCAATTTGGCGCAGACTTCTACCCGCTCCGTCTCCTGCAATCGCTGCTCAATAAGCTCCGAACGACGGGTTTGAACAGCAAAACAGGTTTGTGCAAAGGCTATTTCCATCTTCCGGCTATTGCCATTCTGTGCAATCAGGTAACAGGCATAGCGCGTGAGAAAAATGTCATCTATCTCTTTTTCAGCATTTTTAGGCATGACTATCGTTTTGCCGACATCAGCAAAACGATCAGAGATATCACTACATCTAGTGATTGACTGCAATTTTAGCTTTTCTTAAATTTGCATGTCAACTAAAAACGATAACAGAGCTTTGAAAACCCGGAATGTTCTTTTGCCAATTATCTTGTTCACTGCTGTTTCCGCAAGTATACAAGCCGACGATATACACGATGGAAGCGATACTATACGAATGAGATACACTTCGAGAGAAGTAGTCATAGAATCATTCAAACAAAACAGCAATCTGCATATACTGCCTGTTTCGGCCACTCTCCTCTCGGCCGCCCGGATAAAAGAAAACAACATCACAAATATAAAGGAGATCACAGCCTTTGCACCTAACCTGTTTATGCCCGATTACGGTTCCAGAATGACTTCCCCCGTGTATATAAGAGGGATTGGCGCCGCCAAAAACGCACCGTCGGTAGGCCTGTACGTTGATGGAGTTCCTTACTTCGACCGCTCCACTTTTGACGTCGATATATCCGATATTGATCGCATCGAAGTCTTGCGTGGCCCCCAGGGCGCCATCTACGGGAGAAACACAATGGGCGGAATTATAAACATATCTACCAAATCACCGTTCAATACCAAAGGAACATACCTGAACCTGTCGGCGGGCAACTATAACAATTACCAGACAGGTATATCCCATTATGGTAATGCGGATAATAGAATTGGTTATTCCTTATCGGGTAACTTTTTGCACAAGGGAGGATATTTTGATAACAAACATACCGGAAAGAAGGCCGACCCGATGGACGCCATATCTACACGGGCGCGATTGGGCTGGCGCATAAAACCCGGCCTGACTGCAAATCTGATATTTGCCTGCGAATATTCCGATCAGGATGGCTATCCATACAGGGTGTACGATAAAAATAGCGGGGAAACAAAAAATGTGGATTACAATGCCCCCAGCCTTTATCGCCGCAATATGTCTACCGCCGGGCTAAATCTGGAATATGTGACTGATGATTTCAAACTCGGTTCCCAGACGTCATTCCAATTCTACGACGGCAAACAAGGATTGGATCAGGATTTTTCACCAAAGGATCTATATTATGTAGACTTTTATCAACGGCAACAGATGTATTCGCAGGAATTTAATATCAAGTCGATAAAAAGAGACAGTAAATATAATTGGCAATTTGGCGTGTTCGGATTCCATCAAAACTATTTTCAGACCAACGAGGTGGATTATCGCACCAAAGACAGCCTTGCGATACAGCTTGTCCGCAACCCCGCCGAAGGCTTCGCGCTATATCATCAATCTTCGATAAACGATGTTTTTCTGCCACGCCTTTCTTTTGTATTGGGCGTCCGTTACGATTGGGAAACAACTAAATCGGCCCTGACGCGCACTTCCATAAACAAAGGCGGAATTCCTGTAACACCAGACCCCGTAAAAGATAAAATGTCCTGTTCGCAGTTTACCCCCAAAGGCTCGGTACAATATTCGTTCAATAGAAACGGTTTGCTTTTCTTCTCTGTGGCCAAAGGATACAAGACAGGAGGGTTCAATACGACTGTAGAGGGCGACGTAGACCGGACTTTCAAGCCGGAACACAGCTGGTGTTACGAGCTTGGTTCCAAATCGTTTTTTTTTAACGGTTTGTTATATTTTGATTTAACATTCTTCCATATCAATTGGAACGATCAGCAAGTAAACCAGACAAAGGATACGGGGCAGGGCTTTTTGCTCCGCAATGCCGGAAAATCGGTTAGCAGGGGAATGGAATTTTCGGCACAGGCAAATCCGTTCGGCAATCTGGACCTGCAACTGTCTTACGGATACACAAATGCCGGATACAAGGACTATAAAGATCCCGGTAAAAATCTGGTTTACGATAAAAAATATCTGCCAATGATTCCCCGGAATACCCTGGCTATTGCCGCAAATTACACGATAAACACAAATCGAAAATGGATTGGCAATATCGTACTGAACGGACAATATACAGGCGCAGGCAAATTATACTGGAACGATGCCAATGACGTATGCCAACCTTACTACGGACTCTTCAATGCCAAAATATCTTTTGTAAAAAAAGGCTTGTCTGTGAACGTCTGGACCAAAAATATAACGGGAAAAGACTATATCTCTTATTATTTCGCATCAAGCGGCAACTTTGTCCAAAAAGGAAAACCTTTTACCTGCGGCGTAAACATGAACCTTGAATTCTAAACAACAGGAATGAAATCGGACTATCAAAAAGGCGGGCGTCTGTTTACATTTTTTTGCCTGTATATCGCACAATCCATACCGATGAGCTTCTTCTCCACAGTTTTGCCCGTAATTATGCGACAGCAGAATTTTTCCCTCGAGACGATAGGTATGCTCCAACTGCTGAAACTCCCATGGATACTCAAATTTCTCTGGTCGCCCGTGGTAGACCGTACAACCTATAAGCTGAATGACTTTAAACACTGGATATTTTCATCCGAACTCATATACGCAAGTATTATATTTTCCGTTTCTTTCCTTGATTTCAAGGCAACGCCCTGTCTGATAACAGGCCTTGTCATACTTTCATTCGTCGCATCGGCCACACAGGATATTGTGACGGACTCTTTGTCGGTATTATCATTCAGTAAAAAAGACAGGAGCCTGGTAAACAGTATGCAGTCGATGGGCAGTTTTGCCGGAGCGATGACCGGCGGCGGACTTCTGTTATTGCTTTACCATAAGTTCGGATGGGGCAACCTCCTACCCTTTCTCGCCTTGTTTGTCATTATAGCGCTTGTTCCGCTATTCTTCTTCAAAGGCAATAGAGGCAATGAAACCGTCAGGCAAAAGCAACGGAAAAAACCTGCATTCGATGACATATCAGGTTTTTTCAAACAAAAAGGAATCGCGAAGCAGCTTGTCTTTCTGTTCCTCTATTATGCCGGACTCATCGGCATTTTGGCCATGCTGAAACCGATGCTTGTGGATTACGGTTACGACATGAAAGAGATCGGCGTCATGTCGGGGATAGTAGGTACATCCATCGGCTGTCTGGCTTCGTTTGGCGGAGGCTTTGTTGTTCGCAAAGCAGGATGTCATATCTCCCGCATTCTGTTTGCCGTATGCACTTTTGCCACTACCGCATACTTTTGCCTGCTAGTATCGGTTTTACCGGTAAATACAGCAACTTTGCATTTGGGAATCACCTTGTTGTGGGGAAGTTACGGCATGTCTGTCGTTGTGGTATATACTACGGCTATGGATTGCGTGCGTCCCGGATACGAAGGCACGGACTTTACCATACAAACGGTTATCACACACCTCAGCGGTATTGTCATGGGCGCCTGTTCCGGTAAAATAGCCGCTATGATCACCTATAAAGGCCTGTTTGTTGTGGAAATGTGCATTGCCGCCACATCCCTCATATTTATATTGTTTGTATTCAAATTAAAAGCGCCAATCGAAAAAGATGAAACAGGAATTACTGAATAAGTACGGCATACCCGTACCACGATATACAAGCTATCCGCCTGCAAATTTTTTCAGAGAGCCGTTCACTGCCGAAAAATTTCGTCATGTCGTTGAGGAATCGAACAATCAAGATCCGCAACATATTTCCATCTACATCCATATTCCGTTCTGCTATCGAATGTGTTTTTATTGCGGCTGCAATTCACAGTTATTAATGAGTAACGACGCTGTGATGAAATATATGAATGCGCTGAAATCGGAGATTAAAATGCTGCTCCCCCTGCTCGGACGCGACCGTAAAATATCACAGATACATTACGGAGGAGGCACGCCTACATCCCAACCCGTATCGGTACTGAAAGAATTAAATCAACTGATTCTATCGGGATTCGACTGTATCGAAAATCCCGAAATAGCCATAGAATGCCATCCCGGATATATTGGCGAAACATATTGGAATGAATTGGCGGACGCAGGATTCAACCGTATCAGTATCGGAGTGCAGGATTTCGGGACGGATGTATTGAAAGCGTCGAACAGGAAAGCGTCGCGTATGGAAATGGAAGATGTTTTCCGGATATTGAGGGTTAAAAATGTATCGCTGAATATGGACTTTATATACGGCCTGCCACTGCAAACGCCCGAATCTTTTGCAAAAACAATAAACAGAGCCATATCCTTAAAGCCGGACAGGATAGTCGCTTTTTCATACGCACATGTACCCTGGGTTAACGAATTGCAGAAAAAGCTGGAAATTACAGGCTTGCCATCTGTGGAAATCAAAAGTAAAATATACGAAACCGCAAAGAAACAATTGTCGGAAGCCGGTTACAAAACCATCGGTCTCGATCATTTCGTTCTTCCTGACGACGAACTGTATAAATCGCTGCAGTCCAAAGCCCTGCATCGAAATTTTCAGGGATATTGCACCCGCCGTACCACAGGACAGGTCTACGCTTTCGGTATTACGGGTATAAGCCAGTTGGCGACAGCATATAGCCAGAATACAAAAGACCTGAACACATATATCAGACAGGTAAACGAGGGCGTTTTTCCGGTGGCAAAAGGATATATACTGAATGAGGAAGAACAGATAACAAAGGAGGTCATTTCGCAATTAATGTGCAATTATACGATTAATTGGGCGGATCTGTCCAATAAGATGAATATCTCCGTAGATAAAATAAAATCGACTGTAAACTATAATGAAACCGCGTTACAGGAATTTGCGGCGGACGGCGTCATTGAATATACTGACAACCGGATAAGCATATTGCCCGACGCCGCGCCTTTTGTCCGTAATGTAGCCGCATCTTTTGACAAGCTCGTTAATACCAAAGAAAACAAATATTCCAAATCCATATAACCTCTGCCGTTTCATTTCCGGTGGAAATATTTTTCTGGTTCCGAAAAATATTTTCAATCAATATTTATTCTATCATTTGACATTTTACTATCTTTACGTTCAATTTTTAAGACCATGAATATGTATTCTACCTTTCAAAAGTATCTTCAAAATGAACTGGCCGGTATTCAATCGGCAGGATTGTATAAAAACGAGCGTATAATAGTTTCCCCGCAGGGAGCTTCCATACGTCTAAGTACAGGACAGGAAGCGCTGAACTTCTGTGCAAACAATTATCTGGGACTGTCGGATAACAAAGAGCTGATCGAAGCCGCTAAACAAGCGATGGATTCGCGCGGATTCGGGATGTCGTCGGTTCGGTTTATATGCGGTACTCAAGATTTGCACAAGCAGCTGGAAGCCGCCATTGCCGGATTCTTCGGAACAGAAGATTCTATCCTGTATGCGGCTTGTTTCGATGCCAATGGCGGTGTGTTTGAACCGCTGCTGAACGATCGGGACGCCATTATATCCGATTCGTTGAACCATGCTTCAATCATAGATGGCGTCAGATTGTGCAAAGCCGTTCGCTACCGTTATGCGAATGCCGATATGGAAGATCTGGAAAAGCAGTTGAAACTGGCGCAATCTCAACGTTTCCGCCTGATTGTGACAGACGGCGTGTTCTCTATGGACGGCAATGTGGCGCCGATGGATAAAATATACGAACTGGCTCAAAAATATGACGCCATGATAATGGTAGACGAATCCCATTCGGCAGGAGTTGTAGGTAAAACCGGTCGTGGAACTACCGAATTGTTCGATTTGCGTGGAAAAGTGGAGATCATCACAGGCACGTTAGGCAAATCGTTTGGAGGAGCCATAGGTGGATTTACTACCGGAAAAAAGGAGATCATTGATATGCTTCGTCAACGTTCGCGTCCGTATTTGTTTTCAAACTCGATACCGCCGGCAATTACGGCCGCAGGGATCAAGATGTTTGAAATAATGGATCGCACCAATGAACTTCAGGATAAATTGCATGCAAATACGGATTATTTTGTGGAAAAGATGAAAGCGGCCGGTTTTGATATTAAACCGACACAATCATCTATTTGCGCGGTAATGCTGTATGATGCGAAACTGTCGCAGGATATGGCGGCAAAACTGCTCGATAGAGGTATTTATGTTACAGGATTCTACTATCCGGTGGTGCCAAAGGATCTGGCCCGTATACGGGTACAAATATCCGCCGGTCACGAAAAAGAGCATCTTGACAAGTGTATAACGGCGTTCACGAAAACGGGTAAAGAACTGGGAGTAATAAAATAACTATGAAGAACATTCTTATAGTAGGCAGTACCGGCCAGATCGGGTCGGAATTAAGTATCAGGTTGCGCTCTATATATGGCGGCAGTAATGTGATTTGCGGATATTACAAGCCGCCTTATCCCGAAGGTTTCTTTGAATGGGGGCCGACAGTGGAAATAGATGCGACGGATATACAACAAATTGCCGATGCGGTAAAGAAGCACAAGATAGATACTATCTACAATCTGGCGGCTATTTTGTCAGCCACGGCGGAGAAAAATCCCAAATTAGGCTGGGATGTGGGCGTTGGGAGTTTAATGAACTGTCTCGATGTTGCCCGGGAGTTTAATTGCGCCGTATTCACCCCGAGTTCTATCGGCGCATTCGGACCTGATACGCCAAAAGACAAAACGCCGCAAGATACTGTTCAGCGTCCCAAAACCGTATACGGCATCACAAAGGTAATGGGCGAATTGCTTGGCGACTATTACCATGATCGTTGGGGGGTAGACACGCGTTCGGTTCGTTTTCCGGGCATTATATCCAACCTGACCCGTCCGGGTGGAGGAACTACCGACTATGCAGTGGAGATATATTATAATGCGGTGAAAGAAGAGAAGTTTATTTGTCCGTTGAAAGCGGGTACTTTCATGGATATGATGTATATGCCCGATGCGCTGAATGCCGCCATCGACATCATGGAAGCCGATCCCGACAAGCTGATTCACCGGAACTCATTCAATATAGCCGCGATGAGTTTTGACCCCGAAATGCTGTATGCCGCCATAAAGAAACATTATCCGCATTTTGTAATGGAATACGATATAGACCCGTTGAAGCAGGCAATCGCAGATTCATGGCCGAATTCGCTGGATGATACCTGTGCCCGGCAGGAATGGGGTTGGAGTCCCGAATACGATTTGGAAAAAATGACAGCTGATATGATAAAAGTGCTGAAAGAGAGAGAAATACATTTTACATAAAAATTAAATCCGGTACGGAAGATACAAAGTCGAATCCGTGTTTTCCGTACTTGTTTTTCTATTCTGAAACTGACGAAAGCATATAGACGAAACGGGCCGGAAACTCGACAAACAAGGAAAAGGATGGACTTCTATAAAAACGACACAAGACGTTTTTTGCTGATGTGCGGTTTTGCAAGTTTCTGTGGACTTGACAACGGACAAAAAATGCCGGCTTAATTTGATGTATGCGGATTGAGAAAATTTTTGTACTTTTCCTCTATAAATTTTGCCCTTCAATTTTTATTCGTTTGTGTGTAATTGGAAATTTAATGCTATCTTTACAATAATATGGAAAAGTGGATTAAAAACATAACAGGCGTTATTCCTCATACAAACAACAACGTTAATATTGAACTGGAAGGGAGGAATCTCATTGTAACCGGCACGAATGGTTCCGGCAAGACTTCATTTTTGAGAGCTGTGTATGAAAAGGCAAACTTGCTTATCGCCCAAAAACAAGGTGCGAATTTGCCACAAATAAAGCAGACTTTAAAGCGGAGGCAAGATGCACTCAATCAAATCCCGAAGGGAACTACTGCTTATGATATAGCAACAAAGGACATAAAATTTTCTGAAGCAAAATTAAATGCTATTGAAAGCGGTTTACAAGTCGTCATTCCGGAGAACTTTATTTTTTCATCCTTATATGATGACAGAAAAGCTGTAATCCGTTTTTTTGAAGAAAAACGTTTATCTGAAATCACACAACCTTCAGTAGCAAAAGCTGTATCATTGGAGGAAGAAGATGCAAAAAAGCAAAATCCATCGCAGAAAAATGCGAATAAATTTGAGCAACATTTGGTAAACTTGACTAGCAGAAAATCACTTGCGATTACGATTGACAAGAATCAAGAACTGGCAGGCAAGATTGATTCCTGGTTTCAGGATTTTGAAAAAAGCCTGAAAATACTTTTTGAAGACGAGAGCATTACATTAAGATTCGACTCCGATAAATTTAAGTTTTTTATCCGTCAAGAAAACAAACCCGAATTTACTTTTCAAACACTTTCTGCCGGCTACAGAGCCATTTTTGATATTTATGCAGAACTTATTATGCACACCGAATATTTTAAAGTGATGCCAACGGACTTGACCGGTGTTGCTTTCATTGATGAAATAGACTCTCACTTACATGTCTCTCTTCAAAGGCTTATATTTCCATTTTTCGCCCGGTCTTTTCCTAAAATACAATTTATTGTAACAACTCATTCTCCTTTTGTGTTGATGTCGGCTGTAGATACGGTTGTTTTTGATTTGGCAAATAGCGAACCAATTACCGATGATTTATCTTATTACACATACTCGGCAATTATGAAAGGCCTGTGGAATGTAAAGCCGATTTCGGTAAAGTTGGAAAACTCAATTAAAGAAATAGCCCGAATAGTCAATTCTGAACAAAAGGATTTAGAGAAATTACAGCAGTTGGTTAACTATATCAAAGGACACGAATTAGACAGTGAATCAAAGGCTTTTTATTTGCCGGGATTGGAAACATTAGAAGAAGGAGGTTATAATGTTTAATGTTATCCGTCCACAACCGGGACCTGATTGTTCCAAAGATATTCGATCCGAAGAAATTGTAAAGGCGTTAGCTTCTCCTATGATTTCGATATTTCTTTCCACTGCTCTCTTCGTACGTAAATCAGCGCGGTAATCTTCATATTTTTTAGGACGGTCAAAAAAAAACTTTCAATTTCCTGTATGGCATTCATAATGTCGTACAGCCAGGTTTTTGTTTCATTCTCCATAAACAAGCTGTCTTTTTTGATTGATATTTTGCCTGAAATAAGGATTTTTTATTGCCTGTTTTTCCAGTAAATCCACCGGACGGTTGAACATATCCTGAAGCGAAAATTTTAGTTCGAAATAGTTATCGGCATAATCTTCAACAGGCATTTCACCAAATTCAACAACCAAATCCACATCGCTGTCATCATTGAATTTGTCTGTCAATACAGACCCGAAAGCATAAAGCCGCTTTACTTTGTATTGTTTACAAAGATCGACAATATTCGGCATCATTTGATATAATCTTTCCATATTATTTCTATTTTAAAATACAAAAGTAGATATTTTTCCGGATATGCCAATTTACCGTCTTCAGAGCATAGCCGTCAGGCCAAGGCTGAAAGCCTTCCATTTCCCGGCTTGGCATAGCATATTTATTGAAATGCTTTGTGTTCTTTGTGTTAAATGAATTTGGCCGTTCTTTTTTTTCTTGCAGTGCGGCATCCCGGGATAGAACACCGCAAAACTCAATCTTCCCGATATGTCTTCCTATAAATTATTTATTTCCCATACCTTAATCATTACAATATAGCGCCTGTCGAGACGTTTATCTCAAAAATAATTGCATTTCATTGCATAAAGCCAATACATTTTTGGTAAAATATATCAAAAAGATGTGTAGATATTATTGTTTCCCCGGAGGGAATTCACTGACAGACAGGGTGAAACCTCTATGAGGTTTAGGTTTTGTGCAGGACATATTTTTTTTATTGAGGCAAAAACGCGGGATTTGCATCAAATTTCCTGTAATTGGATATAAAAAGGCGGAAATCTGTAACAAAGTATCCGCCCGGATTAAATATATTTGTTGGATGAAAATTATATAATCAAAATTTACGAACAAAATTCAGACTTATGAAAAAATCTATTCTTTCAGTAATCCTGCTTGCTTCCGGGTTGTTGTCCGGTTGCAGCAGCGAAGAGAGCGTCTCCAGACCGGAGACAGTTGGTCAGACAGGTACTTTGACTTTCAGTTTTCCTGCGGCTCGTCGAAGCGTAACTTATGCGGTTAGCGGCGGTACTGCCAACGAAAGTTCCGTGGGTGCAACGGAAGACGAGGCCAGGATAAATGACGTCACCATTTACATGTTCAAGAATTCGGGCGTTCCTGACGAGGAATTTCTGGTGGCAAAGAAATCCGAATCCGGCGTTCAGCAGAATCAGGGGGAGGTGCAGGTCACGTTCGATGTGAGCGACTTCACCAATGGTGGAAATTACGTGTTCTATGCCGTTGCCAATGTCAGCGGCAATTTCACGGATAATTTCGTTGTCGGTACTGCCACTCTCAATGACTTTACCGCTGCCGTTGCAACCGCTACCGGTACTGTTCCGGTTTCCGGAAGTAACATGCTGATGGTTGGGTACACGACGATTCCCGATTTGTCTGCGGGTACCGAACCGGTTCAGGAGATAATCCTGCGTCACAGGGTTGCGCGTTTCGACATAGACAACATTGCTGACGACGGAGTTGAGGAGAACAACAATCTGTCGGAGGGCGAAGAAGGTTACAACGAAAAGGAGACATTCTTTACAATCACAAAGATCCATGTATTGAATACCCTGTCTTCCGGTTATCTTACCGAAGAAGACAACGACCAGTCGCGCGTTCCTCTCTCCGACAAAGTATCCTTGAGAGGCGACAATGCCATTCCGGTAGACGGTATAGCCAATATAAACAATGGACTTGCCGAAGGCGCCTTTTACCTTTGGCCGGGAGAGCTTGCCGCCGAGTCCGGTTTGGAGACTGAGGGTTCTACCATAATCGAGGTGGAAGGTTATTATATTTACGACAACATACCTCAAAGGCCTCAGTTGTTCACTGTCCGACTGGCTTCCGCACAGACAGTCAGCGCCAACAGCCGTTACATTCTGACAGTATCGCGCGTCAACCAGACTACGCTGTCGTTTACTCTGACGCCTTCCGGTTGGAAGGACGACGAGACAGTTCCCGCTTCTCCGTCTGCCGGTTGGGCTTTTGAATACGGGGGCTTTGAGCTGGACGGCGTTTCGTTGGCTGACGATGCTCCCGTCGATCTGTCGAATAAAACGGAAGACAGCGAGTTGCGGTTTTATACCGACGGCGACAGCAAGGCTACCGACGCTTTGAAAGCTGGCCTGACCTTGACTTTAGGAACAGATTATGTTGCAGATGTGACTCCCGTTCCTGACGGCACTCCGGTTGTCACCTATTCTGTCGGTAAAATCAGGCAGTATTATAAAATCACCCTGCCAAAGACTACCTATCCGATTGTGGGTACCCTTACAATAGGAACGGCGAAGGAAGGAGGCCGGACAAGGGAACTTGCCGTTACCTCCGTTCCGAAATACGAAAAAACGGATTACAAGCCTGTTCTTGTCGAGGGCCAGTATTCAGAGGATGGCCCTGCCGACGAGAGAAAGTATTGGGCGCCCGTGAACGTTGGCGCGAGTTCTACCACTTACAGCACCGCTCTTGCCGGTTGCGGTTATTATTTCCAGTGGGGACGCAATGTTCCGTTTGTTTACAACACGGGGGATACCGAACCAGGCCCTTTATCCGCCGAGGCCGCTTCTTCTTCTACCAAATTTATCACAAGCGCTTCCGACTGGTTAAGCGAACCGGATAACACCTTATGGTCTGGTGACAATGCACAAGGCCCGTGTCCCGATGGCTGG
>JAISSD010000098.1 GCA_031273295.1 Prevotella sp. | reverse complement strand
TATTGTGGAACTATTTCATGCAAGCAATTCGGCACAAATTATTTACACAACGCATAATACCCGTTTGCTTAACTTGGATAAGTTACGCAAAGACCAGATTTATTTTGTAAATAAACGTGACGATGGTTCGAGTGACTTGTATTCCTTGTTCGATTACAAGGATTTTCGTGACACCATGGATGTAGAAAAAGCATATCTGCAAGGCAGATTCGATGCCATTCCCTATATCGACGACTCATTAGATAACCTTAAAACGCTTATCCAATGAAACAAAAAGGAAGACAGCCGAAAGGGAAGTTGATAAAACCCACTTTCTTTGTCTTTTGTGAAGGCGAAACGGAAGAAGCGTATATAAAATATTTGCGCTCGCTCTATCGTTTGCCTATTGAGATTGACCCGAAAATTGCAGGGAATCGGATTACTGACAAATATATCGCCAATCACAAGAATCACAAAACCGTACCCGAAGGATAATTTTTACCTCCAACATGACAACCGGTCTCGTCCGAACCGACCACCGTCTGATGTCTCATACGATTTTGAATCTCACCGTAAATCCAGTCCGATTTACGGCTTATAGATTCGAGAATGTTGTCAATGCCGCCCTCCGACAGGTTTAGATGAAACATATCCCACAACAGTGTCTTGATACGGTTGTAAGGCAGGTACTGGCAGACCGACAAATAACCAATAACACTTTGCACGCTGCTTCCGTACTGGATTGGAGCTTTTACATCCGGTGGGAAATCACCATAGTTCTCCAGTCCGAAGCATGGACAAATCCTGGCCAGACTCCGGTGTTCGACGTAACGCGGATACACGGGCGGAATTTCAACCTCATGGCGGACAGTACGGGAAAAGAGAGACTTGCCGCAAATCCTTGAAGTTTTGAAAACGTTTGAACAAACTTCATACCCGTGGATAGGTAATAAAAAATTGAAATTTATCCCTGCCGCTTCTTCTTGATTTTAGGGTCGGTTTTTATACATGAAAATCTGTAATAAAGGCTAATGTACAGTCGGCTATTTGTGCGCCAAAGTCCCTTGACCGGCAGGCGCCTAAACCCAAATATTGTTTTGTCTCCTTGAAGACGACCTCAATAGTCCATCTAATCCGGTATAATTCAAATGCTTGGGTAAAATTCAACGTTGTATCGGTACTAGGTAGCAAATGCCAACGGGATTGTTGGCCGTACCGGATAAAAAACAGGATAACCGCCTGGTCATCCACCCAAGTTTTCACTTTAGGAAGGCTTTCAGCTTTGGCTATAAACCCGGGTTCGGGACGGGAAAACCGCCCGAAATACACAGGCGATCGCGAACCAGGCGCACACACAGATGCGTCCCTACGGCGAATCCACGGTTAATAAAGCGCTGTCCTGTGCGGGACTTTCGCATATCCTGCATACTTGCGACAATTTGGAACGTCAGTTCGACGTAGTCAAATGTACCCTGGTGGTTTCATATTTCATAATTGTATAATATTTCTGATGATCCACCAACCAATTATCAATACCAGATAGGTTTTTATTATTATCGGACTGTAACAAATTTTCTTTAGTTTTTTTAATTTTCCTTTCGGGTCAAACCAGGTAACGGCAATTAACAACAGCGCATAAGGCATTGAAATCACTAAAAACGGATTATAGCAAAATGCCTTGTGCATGTTGAAATGCAACAGGTGATACAATGCTCTTTGTGTTCCACAAGCAGGGCATTGAAAGCCTGTAAGCAGATAAAACGGACACTTGGGCAACCATATTGTTTTTTCCGGATTGAAAAAAGACAATGTAACTACCCCTGCCAAAATAATAGCAATTGCCAATACTTTTTTAGAGCATCTCACCTACGCCAACAACTATGTAAAAAACAAGATAGATAACAGTTGCGACAAGACCTGTAGCAAATGCCCACCAAAACCATATCCTGGCTTGCCTGGCCGCTTTTTCTGCACCTGCATAGTCTCCTGCATACCAACGGCTGTCAACTTTCGAGGCATTTACTATCGAGGCGATACCAAAAGGTAAACAACAAAAGACAGTTCCCAGAATAGCCCATACCAAAAAATTGTCAGGCTTGTTTTGGGAAGGTGCGGAAGGCTGATAACCGCCATTATCAACAATTGTGCTTCCGCCTGTTTCTGTTCTTCCCGCATTGTTGAAATAGGTTTGCCAGGGCAGTACAGTGTTGCCTATTCTGACGATGTCGGATTGGTTTAACCGAACTTCCCCGTGACGTTGTACTCCATTTACATAAGTTCCGTTTGCTGAATTTGTATCAATCAAGCGATAGTTGCCATTGTCGTCTTTAATAATTTGACAATGAGTCCTTGATACCTGACCATCGTTAATTACAACGTCATTCCCTGAACTGCGGCCAATTTTGATGATTTTCATATAAATGTAAAAATTAAAAATTATAAAATATATATTCCCTGTCTATTTTCCCGTTATCATATTTCCATCGAACTTTATTTCTATTCCCGAATCTGTTCTTGTTCCATTTATCCATTGTCCATACCACATGTCGCCATTACCGTATAAAAATATTCCAAGTCCGTTTGCATATCCGTCATACGTTTCTCCCAAGTAAATATTGTCATTTTCATATTTGATTAATTGAAATTTATACTTCGAGAAATTATTCTTGTTTTCCCCAGGATATTTATCTCCCGGTTCATCGTAATGAAAATTACCGTGATATATCAAGTTGCCTTCATCATCATAACAATTCCCTGTTCCGGATTTCTCGTCCTGTTCCCATCCTCCAACATAATACTGGCATTCATCGGGACAATTGCGTACCGAATATCCCTTTGGAGCAATATATATTCCTTGTCCTTGCTGTTTTCCGACACTCCATTCACCAATATAAACTGTATTATCCGACCATAAACAGCAGCCGAATCCGGTTCGCCGGTTATTGCTGTAGCCGCCTTTGTATTTTCCTGTATTATAAACTTTTGTAGTTTTATTATTTACCGCTTTTTTTATTATGCCAAGCCAGTTTTCGGTTTTCAACAGAGATGTCGTATTCTGCAATACCGTAATGCTTGTTACCCTGTCTCCTGTCGTAATACCTATATGCGCTTCCCGTTTTCCGTATGTGTTTTTCTGACAGTTTACAATAAAGCCTATATCCCCGATTTGTTCTACAGAACACCATGAAGCGTCTGAAAACGGTTTCCATGGGACATTTGACGAGACATATATAAAGACCTCCTCCCCGGAAGGAGGCAATATCTCTATGTATGAGGGATTTAACTGTACTTTTATGCGTTCCTGGGATATGGTAAGGGATGATTCTTTCCCATTAACTACCAGTGTTATTATTCCTTCCCTGTCTTTTTCTCCATCGTTTGGCAGACACTCTATTTTCAGTAAATTACCGGTTTCGGTTACCTTGCACCATGGTACATTGCTTTTTATTTTCAGCGCTCCCTGTTTTTCCAATTGTTGTTCTTCCCCCAAGGGACTGAATGAAAGTTGTTGCAGAAGTATCGCCGTATTGATAACCTTGGGTTGTACTGTCGCCGGCCTTGGCTTTGAGGAACCGAGTTGGGCGGCGCATTTCTTAATCCAGGACACAGCTTCGCCGGCGCATTTTTTATCCGCTTTCACTGCCATTTCGAAATAGTCCAGAGCCTTTTTGTAGTTTCCTTTATTATATTCCGTTTTCCCGCCAATTATTAGAGATGTACAATCATCTTGCGCAAACAAATAATTGCTTCCCAGGAAAATAATTAAAATAACGATGTAAACCTTCTTCATATTCTCGTATTTTATTTGTGAACTAATCGCTCTGCTTCTATTTTCAATCGTTTCATTTCCTCATCATTCGGTTTGATTGACAAAGCCGAATCACATAAATTCAGCGCCGTGGCAAAATATTCTGCGTCCGTATTTTTAGCAAAATTGAAGTAATCCACTGCCTTATCCCGTACTTCGGCAAATCTACGTTCGTCCCGTTCTTTTATTTTACCGGCGATTTTTATTTTCAAGTCCCGCATTTCGGCATCGTCGGGCTTGATTTCCAAAGCTTCGTTACAGAATTCTAATGCGGTTGTTATTCCTCGCGGATTGTTGTAATATTCAATAGCCTTTTTCCGGACATTATCAAATTCCGTTTCTGTTTTTCGGTATTCTATATATCGCCATGAAAAAATACCGGCGATTATTATCGACACAAGAGCGATAATCAAGCTTGTAGCAAGTTTATTTTTCTTCTTGTTTTCTATGTTTTCTTCTATTGGCCCGGATGGTTTATGTCCAAACAAATCATCCAAAAACTCGTCAACAGTTTGGTGTCTGTTTTCAGGTTTCATAGCCATTGCTTTCAAAATGGTACGGTTGGCGTCGTCTGTGACGTCTGTATTTAACGCCCCCGGTTCCGGCATCGTTTCAATATGCCTGGTAGCTGCCTCCAAAGGAGTTTTACCCGTCATCGCAAAATAATATACAGCGCCGAGCGAGTATATATCAGTGTAAGAACCTTTTCGGCTTACGGCGTTGTATTGTTCGGGCGGGGCGTAACATTTTGTGAGAATGGATGTGTGCGCCTGCGTTTTATCCTGTACAAATTCGCGAGCCGAGCCAAAATCTATCAGGATGGCGTGGTAATCGGGCGTGATAATGATATTATCGGGCTTAATGTCGCGATGCAGAATGTTTTGTGTGTGAATATAGCCGACCGCATTCGCAATTTGTCCAAGGTAATTCACGGCCTGTTCATAATCAAGCATACCGTTCCGTTCTACCAGCCTTTGCAACGTTTGCCCTTCGATAAAAGGCATTACCATGCAAGACGTATTGTTTTCATCGAAAACGTCAAGTACTTCTACAATGTTCGGATGTCTGAGATTAACAAGCATTTTCGCCTCTTTCACAAATGCCTGGCGATATTTTTCAAAAACTTCCTGATTCACGCTTTGCAAACGAACTGTTTTTTCTTTTGTATCTCTTACGCATTTTCCGTCAAGAAAAAATTCTTTGATACATACCGTGCGATTCAGTCCATTTTGAACGGCTTTGTAGGTGATACCGAAACCGCCCGATCCTATCATTCTTTCGATAGTATACTTGCCGCCGCACAAGGTTGTGCCGGGTTGTAATTCTCTGGATTCCATTTATATTAATAAATTTATTTTTTATCGCTCCTTGTTTTGTTATTGTTTTCTACGCATTGATTTGGAAATATGTATGCCTCCTTTTGCATAATCATATATTTTCCATTCTCCATTGACAATTTTCATATAATAATCAAACTGTTTATTATTTCTGCTATTAATACATCTTGCCACAACCATATTTTCTCCGGTCTTAATAACTGATATTGACATATTATCTGCATCGTTTATCAACTCTTGCCTTTTTTCGTATGGTACAGACAGCAGGTTTTCCCTGATGCTATTATCATCCATAGGATATTCAAAATCAAAGAAATTTTTTGTAGAAAGCGCTTTTATTGTTTCCACATTTCCGTCTGCGTTTGCCTTGAACATTTTTCGAGCAATCTGTTCAGGTGACAAACAAGCTGTTATTGCCGTTTTGCCTTTATCGTTGTTTTTTTCATGATACTCGATTTTTGTAATTTTATATTCGTTTTCAATAAAACCTTCAACATATTCCGTATTATGCGCACGAATGATCTTTTCAAAATTCAATGTGTTGTCGCCGCCATGACTTGCTATTGCATTCAAACAATATCCTTCTACTCTTATATCCCTGTCGCAAAGATTTTTCAATTCTATATATTCGATTTCACCCTTCACTGTTTTTTTGTGTTGAAGGCAATCGTTGCAGTCGTATCGATTCGGGTAGGTTTTGGGGTACTGTTCTGTCTCTGAGTTTGTATTTCCGAACTCAATATCCTCTTTGATCCTTGTGTTCAAATCATCCCGGACTAAAATGTGCGAAGGATTACTCCGGGTAACTTCTTTGACATATCCAAGCACATCTGTCACTTTAATCTTGTTTTCATTCGCTACAGAGGCAATAAAACAGGCCGCACGCGGCGTCGCAAATGAAGTTCCGTGCAGATTTTCTCCATTATTCTTCACCATATCCGAAATATCAACCTTTGTGAGCAAAGAATTATAAGAACCGGCAGAAACTTCATTTGAATATGCTTTATACCGGCTGTCTTCCGCACTTACCAAAATGAAATGCCTGTTTAATATTCGCATTTCATCGTTAGTCAGTTTGGTATCTATTTCATTTAATATTTCCCTGTCCAGCTGTTTTATCCCTTCATTTCCTGCCGCTTTAATAATAACGAAATCTTTGTTTTCATAATTTTTCGCTACTTGGATCAACTCTCTTAACCTGTTTACATAATTATTACGATAGTCGTTTTTTACTTCCTGCGTAATGTTTTTATCCGTCCAAAATTTAATATTCGGGTCAGTAAATCCCGTACCAAAAGACATATTGATCACAGGGCTTTCATCTTCTTGGGCGTTTGATAAAATATTGTTCAAATCCTTGATTATTTCACTGCTGATAAAGACTCCGTCTTCGTTTGGATTTCCGGCATTATACTGCCGTATGGCGGTAATACCGCACTCGGTTATTCTATTTGCGACTTCGTCGCCATGATTCCCATCGCCATGTAATTTTCCTTTTTTATAGTAATTATCGATAACATTTGTTTGAGCAATACATGCAATCTCAACAGCGTTAGCGGATATATAGGATATCCGGGAATTATTTCTCATTTGGGTTATAAAGAGATTTTCGTTTCCCCGGTTAACTTCAACCAAATAATAATGGATACCGGGTATTTGCGCTATAATTTCTCCCTCTGCCGACGCAATCGTTTTTTTAGCTTTCGAGTGTAATATATTTTCTTCAAAAAACATAATTATCTGTCCCGGTACTGCATTTGTCCTGCACTCTTCGCTGTTGTATTCATCCGTTACGGATATTAATCGAGATGGAGGATATTCTCCTGCAAACTCGATATTTTTTCCGTTTCCAGGACTGAAGTTGCCGATTCCGGTTCCAACAGCCACAATCAAAAGTATTGCCGCCGCCGCACTGCCAATATAATACCACGCATTGTTGTTTTTCGGTATTGTTTTGGCCGGGCGTAAATATTGTTCCCACGGCAAAATCGTATTTCCGATTCTAACTCTGTCGCCGGCGCTTAATGACGTTTCGCTGTGTATCTGCCTGTCATTGACGAATGTGCCGTTTTTCGACTGCATGTCAGAGATAGTTACAACTCCGTTGTCGTGCCGCACCAATTGCGCGTGGTGGCGGCTTACCGTCGTGTTGTTGATTATGACATTGTTGTCGGAACTTCTGCCTATGGTTATTACTTTCATATTTTATTGTATCTTTCTACATTCTTGTTTTTCTTACATCGACGGCGAATTCACTGCATGACTGATACCTGTCGGCAGGATTTTTAGCCAGCGCATGCTCTACAATAAACTGTAAATCAGGATTGATTGATGGATAGAAGCGCTTCATTTGCGGCGTTGGTTCGTACTTGATTTTATATTTGATTTCTTCGTTTGCCTGCCTGTAATCCGGATTTTGCGAAGAAAACGGTACTCGTCCCGTCAGCATTTCAAACAGCACAACACCCAAAGCAAAAATATCGGTATATCGGCCGCACCTACCCATTTCCGATTGTTCGGGCGGCATATAGGCAGGCGTGCCGAACCCTGTACTGTTACTTGCATCGCTCATTCGCGAAGCAATGCCCAAATCAATTAACTTGATTTTGCCGCCGGGCTGCATCATTACATTGTTTGACTTTATGTCCAAATGCAGAATACCGTTGTTGTGCAGATATGCAACAGTATCGAGTATCTCTAAAAACAGAGGCAACGCTTTTTGTTCGGGGATAAGTCCTATTTCGCCGTATATATAATGTTCCAGACTTTTGCCCTCAATGAATTCCATTATGATATACAAGGATCCCCTTTCTTTCAAATCAATAAAATCCACCAGTTTGGGAATGTTGGGATGCCGCATATACAGATACATCTGCGTTTCTACTTCTTTAAACTTTTCTCTTATTATCGGGTTTTTGAAGTGTTTTATCTTCAACTCTTTGATAGCGACAGGAAAACCACTGCGAAGGTCTATTCCCCAATAAACCCTTGCGGTACCTCCTTCGGCTATTAATCGCTCAACGTGATAAAGCGGTATCTTCGGTAAATCATTCATCACCTTTGTGTTTTACTTTGTGTTTCACTTTGGTTCAACGCTTTTTAGTTTATAGGATCCGGTTTCGTTTTTTCAGCATTTGCATCCGTTTTATCGTTGTTACTTTGCTGACTTAATACTTTGTTAATAGCATTTATGATTTTTTGTTTTTGAGCATTGTCGGCTTTATCGAATTGTTCTTCGATATATTTTTTCTTGTCTTTTTTTTGCGTTGGTTTCCACTCTAATTCATCGCAAACCATTTTAGGATAATCTTTTCCCAGAAAAGAATTATCTACTTTTGTAAAGATCTTATAAAATTCTATGGTCAGTTCGGCTTTTTTTTCAGCATTTGTTTTTGCCATAATTGCTTGCTGCGCCTCTTTTTTAGCCTCGCTGGCGGCTTTTTCAGCATCTTTTCTTCTACTGCTATCTTGTTTGCTTTTGGCTTCAGCCGCTCGCATGTCGGCTAATATCTTCTCTTTCTCTGCTTTGTATTTTTCAGCATCTTTCTCTTTTTGTCCGGCAAATTTTTGTTTGGCTTCCGCCTCTGCTTTCATTTTTTCTGCATATTCCAGATCTTTTTTCGATTTGCTTTCTGCCGCTATGCGGGCCGCTTTTTCAGCTTCCCCTGAAGCCTCTATTGCCGCTATGCGGGCGTCGGTAGCCTCCGTTTCGAGATATTTGGCTTCATTTTCCAGTTTTTTCTGTTTTTCTGTTGCTTCCGCTTCTATTTTCTCCTGCTTTTTGACATGTAGAAACCAAACAACGCCGCCGCCAACAAGCAATAGCAATGATACTGCCGCCACAATATACCAAACTGCAAGTTTGTTTTTTTGAATTGGCGTGTCCGGTACAGGTTTCGACGAAAATACGTCAACGACGTCAACGAAATAACTTTGCCATGGCAAAATTGTACTGCCGATTTGTACCTTGTCATTTGGCTGCAGGCGGATTGTGCCTGTTAGCCGTTCTCCGTTTACGAATGTCCCGTTGGAAGACCCCAGATCTATAACCGAGTAATTGCCGTTATTGTCTTTCACTATTTGTAAATGATTGCGGGATACTCTCCCGTCATTTATTACAATGTCATTTTCCCGGCTTCTCCCTATTGTTATGACTTTCATTGTTATTATTTTTGGGGAGTTTGTATTTTTTGTAATTCTTGCAGCTTTTTTTGTAAATCATCAAGCTTGTACTGCTTTTCCGAAAGCATTTTTTGTTTGATTGCTACTGCCTTTTCCTGTTCTTTTACAGATTCGTTTTTTTTATCTGCTATGTATCTATCCAATTCTTTTTTCACGTTTTTAAATTCTTTTTCAGCAGTATCGAGGTCTGTTTTGGCTGTATTGATCTCTTTTTCTATTTTTTGAATTTGATCGCTAATGTTTCTCTCTTGATATTTCTTGTAGCCATACCAACCGCCAACACAAATAACCAATATAGCGACAACCGCAACCGCACATATCAGTTTTTTTTTCAGACGTCCGGTTCTGCCTTTGGGAGTTGCGTTTGGGTTAAAACTTTCAAATACGCTCTTTTTATACGGGCTACCCGATATTTGTACAAGTTGCAAAGTAATATTGTCAAGTCCGCCATTCCTTAAAGCAAGGTTTATAAGCAAATCGCCTTTTTGTACAATGGTAGCGTTGCTCGACAAAGCCGTCTTTATATTACTGTCCGGGATCATACCGCTCAATCCGTCGCTGCAAATGAGAAATATATCGCCGTTTTTCGGTAATACAGGTTTTAAACTGAAAGCCGGTTCCAAATCAGGCTTTATACCCAATGCTTTTAGAATGCGGTTTTTATTAGGGTGATTTTCTGCCTCTTCGTCGGATATTTTGCCTGAATCCACCAAAGTTTGCACAAAAGAGTGATCTTTTGTTATGCGGTGCAGTTGTTTTTCTTTGCCCAAATAAAGGTAGATACGACTGTCGCCAACATGTGCGATATATGCCTCGTCGTTTTGTAAAAGCAGTATGCAGGCGGTTGTTCCCATACCTTTCAGTTCGGGATGCTCGTTTGCATAGCCCAATATCTGCATGTTGGCAAATTGCAATGCCCCATCAAGCGCCTGTAAAGGATTGGCGTATTTTTCTTTCTTCAGATATTCAAGGATACTTTTTACTGCGATAGAAGACGCCTGCTTACCGCCAACGTGCCCACCCATACCGTCGCACACCACAAACACATCGCCGTTTGGAGTAAGCGTCGCCATATCGTGGCTGTCTTCCTGCGCTGTACGCACATTGCCGATTACATCTTTTTGAAAGACATTGTTTGAATCGATAGTTGTTAAACCCATTTTATTGAACTATAATTATTCCGGTTAGTGTAATCATTAATCTCATGGATATTTCTTTTTAGCCGTTACACATAAAAAGTTATCACAGCTTCGCCCAAACCGATGATATCGCCATTTTTCAGCGTAGCCTGTTGGAAAAATTGTCCGTTGACAATAATTCCCTGCTTGTAGGATCTACTTTTATTTGCAATTTCAAAAGCGCCGCCTGTAAAACTTATTTCTGCGTGAAAACCTGAAACAGTCTGATTATTTAATACCACGTCATTACCCGCATCTCTTCCAAGCGTTGTCAAAGGTTTGTTTATCGTATAAGTAAAGCCGTTATTGCCGGCTCTGCATTGCAAACGAGGAAATAGATTTTTGGTTTGCATCAGTCGGGCAAGACGTTTTTCTTCCGCTTCTTGAGTTTTACGCGCTATTTCAGCTTGCTGTTGCCGTTCTTTGATCTCCTGTTGCCTTTTCATATCTGCCAATGCCTGATTGGATGCAGATATCTCATTTTGTAGTTTTACTCCGTTTTCGGCAATTTTTCTGTCTCGTTCGGCAATTTTTTTACGAATGAACCAAACAATCGATATTACTAAACCAATAAACGCAACCACCAAGCCGACAAACAGCCATATATTTTCCTTTACCCATTCTTTTAGGGAGAATGGAGGCGGTAAGAATTGCTCCTGTATTTCCGTTCCTCTTATCTTGAGCGATATTGTACGAGCTTCTTCTCCTCTTTGGGCATTGCTTTTGAACGAGATTTTGTAGCTGTGACCGTAATATCTTTCACGCATTTCGGGATAAAGGCCAATCAAATCAGTTTTAGCCGGTGCAATATCCATATAAGAATTAAACGACCCGTTAGAGCTTTTCGCGAAACCTTCCGATTCGGGTGCAACTCCGGACTTATAATAATATTGAACGATATAAACAGGGATGTGTAGCCGTTGTGCCTGGAGGAGGACTTGGGATTCCGAATCCGACCCCGAATTTTTCATCGAATAACCGGCAGTGAAAACGACAATGCTTTTGACCCCGTCCAAAGGTTGTAACATATCCAAACCCTCCCTTATAGCCGAATACATATCAGACCGGTTTGGAAATTCGGGATAGTGTTCCGTGCTATGACGATAGTTTTGTATGGCTTGTTCTATTTGCGTTTTGTCGTCTGTAAAGCCATTGGTCAAATTGTAGAGTGCAGACGGTCTATTCTTTCTCCGGTTAAAAACCGAAACAGCAAATCTGTTTCCCGCGGGAATATTTGCGCCATCGAAAAAACCGGATAGAACTTTTTGTGTAAACTCAAATTGTCCGCGTCCATTGTGAGCCATGTCTTCCCATAGAAAGAGTGTGGTTTGAGATTCTTGCAAGTGATCTTCCTGTAAAACAACCAAATCGAAATTCCGATTTTCACCCCTTTCTTTTAGATATTGAAAGTCAGATTTATCCAATAGTTGAGGCGTGTAATCATGATACACGAAAGTAATGCGAGGGAAATCATCGACATTGAATCCATCTCTAATTGCGCCCGTATCTTGAGCCTGTATGCTGAAACACAATAATGACAGGCAAAACAACAATATCCGTTTCATATATTAATCGGAATTATAAAGAAGTCCGGAATTTGAATATTGTTTCGCCCATACGGATAACATCGCCGTCTTTGAGGTAATGCGATTCAAACTCGATATCTTCGTCGTTGACAAAAGTCCCATGCGAAGATTGACAGTCGGTCAGCGAATACTTGTCGGCTCTAAACAGCAATACAGCGTGCTTGCCCGACATCATACCGTCATTTACCGTAATGTTGCAATCAACATCTCTGCCGATAATGTTTCTGCCTTCATAAAGTTTGTAATCTATTCCCATTGCGTCAAAAGAATAACTTACCAGCCAACCGACCAGTCTCCGGCTATTGCGGTACGCTTTTTTTTCTACCTGCTGTCCGGTCGCTGTTACTTCTATTTCCGGTTCGTCGCCAAAAACGGTACGGTTTGCAAATGGGGCGCCGCCTCTTGCTATTCCGCTTCCTGCATTGCCGATAACCGTCTCCTGTCCGTCAATTACAGTAGTTTTCATTCCATCGCTGTCATTATCTTGCACCTCTGTGAGTATTTGGCTGTCTGCCCTACCAACAAAAACTTCAGTTTTTAGAGAAGTGTTATTTTCTGCGTTGCCGCTACTTGTTTTGCAATACAGGCAATTTACTCCCTGATAATAATGCCCGTTTGAACATTGCTTGAATTCTCCCGCCATAAAAGTGTTTTTTTAGATTTATATTTTAATGTTTATTTTTGACAATGAATCCTCGTATATTTTAGTTTGCTATATTATATCCCCGGTTTAATAAAAATAAAATCGCCATAAAACTACATAATTGAATCATCTTCAATGTAGAGTACTGGTTTCCTTCTCGATTAGCATATACAACATTGACTGCATTGATTTCCAGACAGCCATATCATAATGAAGAAGTACCGCTATTTTAATTAAGTAATTTTAATTTGTAAAATTAAAATATAGTTTTTATATTAAAAAATATTATGGAGCAATTATTTACACTGAAATATACTGAATGTGGCAGAAATAAGAATTGAAAATCGGCGGAGCCAAAACCGACGTAGTCAAATACACCTTTACCAGCGTTGAGTACATTGTAATTCGAAAATTTTATCTACATTTACGGCAAAAACAAATAATGAAACAGGAAATGCTATCACTCAACAACTTTGAAGCAAACATCAACTCCGCCGTTTTGCAGCGGGGACGCGATTATTTTAACGATGGTCTTGTTGTCGAACTGGAGGAGCAGGGCGATAACAGTTGGTCGACGGAAGTGTGCGGCTCGGATGATTATGTGGTGAAAATAACGCTAGATCAACAAGACGGAATATGCGACTTTTCATGCGACTGTCTGTACGACGGACCGTTGTGCAAGCACGTTGTGGCTGTGCTGTATGCTATTCGCGAAAAAAAGGCGACAACCGGGAAAACGTCGAAAATCAAGCCGTCTGCACAGAAAAAGAAAAATGCTTTCGAGACATTGCTGGATAAGGTCAATTTGGAAGAATACAGGGACTTTATCCGAAAATCGGCAGCAGAAGATAAAAACTTCAAGACAAAATTCGAACTCTTCTTTGCCGATAAGGATGACAGGATTGATGTTGAAAAAAAGTACGGCGACCTGATTCGGAAACTTATCCGGAAATATTCCGGCTGCGGTTTTATTGATTACAGTTCAACACGCGAATTTTCCACCGGGATTGGCCGGATCATCGCCACAGGAATCGATATGACCGTCAAGGGAAATTACGGGGATGCATTTTTGTTGTGTAAAGTCCTTTTGAAAGAATTGATAAACGTTATCGGCCAATGTGACGATTCGGCCGGATATATGGGCGATGTATTCAGCGACGCGATAGAATTGCTTGACAGTATTGCAGTGTCGAATCATGCGGCGCCGGATTTAAAGCATCAAATAGCAGACTTTTTGTACGTCGAATTAGACGATAAAGCCTATTGGGACTATGGGGATTTCGGTTATGACCTGTTTGCCGTATTTCAAGATTTGGCGATACAACTCAATCTCGGCGACAGGCTGGTTGCTTTTATTGATAATCAGTGTGCGAAATTAACAGGAAAGTATGACAATTACAAGAAAGAATACTTCCACAAACAAAAGATTGCTTTTTATCGGGCAACAGGGCAGGATGACAGGGTAGCCGAACTGATACGGCAAAACATGGATATTGTTGACGTCAGGCGGGAAGAAGTAAACAAAGCCATTGATCGACAGGATTATCAGACAGCCAAACAGCTGATAGCGGAAGGTATTCGAATCGCTACGGAAAAGGAACATCCCGGAACTGTTTCGGCATGGCAAAAGGACTTGCTGCGCATCGCTTTTCTGGAGAATGACGTACAAACGGTACGGCAACTCGCACGTCATTTTGCGTTTGACATGGGTTTCAGCAGGGAATATTACCGCGAGTGGAAAAAGACTTATTCCGCCGAAGAGTGGAAAGAGACAGTAGAAAAATACATAGCGGATAAAACGGTTGAATTAACCCGGGAATATGGAAACCGAAAAGGTCTGTGGGGTGATCCGGTCAACAGGGCTTTGCTTCACGAGCTGGCGCCTGTTTATATAGAAGAACAGTACTGGGACAGGTTGCTGGCATTGGTGCAGACAAATGCTGACCTGAATGTCCTTTTATCTTTCCATGTTCATCTGTCGAAGCGTTATCCGGAAGAAATGTTGTCGCTTTTCGTGAGAGAATTGAAGATGGAGGGAAGTAAGGTCAGCCATCGCAACGAATATGCAGCGCTTGCCGGGAATATGCTGTCCCTTATGAAGGACATGCCTGCGTGGACAAATGAAATCAAGGACACAGCCCGAAAACTGATTGCCCTTAATTCAAAACGTCCTGCAATGAAAGAAGAACTGAACAGGGTGCTGAAATAAAAGTCCGCCTCTTTTTTACCACGCAAAATTACAACATTTTATTGTTATTGTAGAGACGTGGCGCGCCTTGTCTTTATTGTCATTTCCTTACCGATTAAAATTCGGATTCAAGATTCAAGGATTAAAAGATTAACAGAAACAATCCTGTAAATCCTTTAATCCCTCATTCTTCATTCCCATTCTTCATTCCCATTCTTCATTTCCATTCTTCATTTCCATTCTTAATTCTTAATTCTTAATTCTTAATTCTTCATTCCTAATTCCTAATTCTTAATTCTATTTATCAATCACCCGCCTCGAGGTATTGAAACTCCCCGCATTAATGACAATGCGGGGAGGCAATAAATCAAATGAATCGAATAGCGCCTAAGGCACTACATTTTCTCTGTCTCTAACGCACCGAACACTGTAACCGTGCGCCCGGTAGTAGCTGTAGGCCGGGTCCACGTAGTAGCTGTTGAAGTCCAGGGGGTGCGCGTTCGTCCCGTTGGCGGCTGACGACGACCAGTAGTCGCCGTAGTCGCCAGTGCTGTTCAGGTTGCCAGTGGTGCCGCGGTTCCCGGAAGCTGGAAAGTATACGGTTTCACCGGTAGGAGAATACATATAAGTCATAAAAGCATTTGCGGTTTGTGAGGTACCGTTTTCTTTTATCCCCTCGACGAAAGAACCTGAACTGTAATCGTCGTGAGGTTTCCAGACCGAACCGTTGGCCGTGTAAGGTAATTCCATATAATCATCTCCCGCAAACATGTCGCTGACAGGCATTTGCCACGTGTTGACTAAACCGCTGCCGTTAACCGACCGTTTCGCCGAAAGGTATCTGCATATATCACCCTTGTAATTATCCGGGTTATGGATACCCGACAAGGAATTTTTATCCCGACCGGTAGGCAGACCGCTATCGTCCGCGCAAGGAATATTAACCCAAGTATTACCAGTGGCCTTGTCAAGGTAAGTATTGACTATGATGTCACCCGGTGTACTTGTAACATTGCCAACCTTGTATTTATGGTACTTGCCCGTAGCCAGGTCAGGTATGAACAAAAAAGTATTATCATTGTCATAACCAGTTCCGGAAGTGTTAGTCGAAACGCCAATCAAACTGCCCCACTTGAAGTAAACGCACTGGTAACCTTCCTTCCTGCCGAACGTCGTCCCGTCGGCTTTGGACTCGGCGAATGTAAGAGTACCGACATCACCGGCGCCAGTACCATCCCCGTTGCCGGTACCCTGAACCTCAGGCTTGAAGTAAATATTGGAGGTCGCCCAATCTTTTATGGCTGCAGGGTCATGGTCGGGATCAGGCGGCGGTACTACTACCGGGCCGTCAAGTTCTTCAT
>JAISSD010000051.1 GCA_031273295.1 Prevotella sp. | reverse complement strand
ACAAGGTTGGCAATGTTACAAGTACACAGGATGGCATAGTCGATGCTTACCTTGACAAGGCCACTAGTAATACTTGGGTTAATATTCCTTACGCGGACAATAGCGGTCTGTCTACCGGTCGGGATAAAAATTCCTTGTCGGATGTCTATAACCCGGAATATTACCAGGGCGATATATGCAGATACCTTTCGTATAACCGGTCGACTAACGGCAGCGGTTTAGTCAGCGAGTGGCGGATGCCTGTCAGCGACATGTTTGAGGTGAGCGGGGCGAATTGGGGGACTCATTCAGATTGGTCCGGCTTCGACGGGTCAGACGCGAACGGCACCTCACGCACCGAAAATGCTTTTAAGGTTTATACTCTTCCTACCGGCGAAACCGTATACTTTCCCGCTTCCGGGTACCGCAACAACACCAGTGGCAACCAGAGCAGCATCGGCAGCATCGGCTTCTACTGGTCATCGTCAGCCAGCAATACGTTGGTCGCGTACGTCCTGTACTTCACCAGCGGCACCAAGATGAACTACAGCGACGGCCGGTCGTACGGTTACAGTGTACGTTGCGTTAGAGACGGAGAAAATGTAGCGCCTTAGGCGCTAAATGAAGAATGAAGAATGAAGAATTAGGGATTAAAGGATTTACAGGATTATGTCCGTAAGTCTTTTAATCCTTGAATCATGTAAATCCCGGTTCAGACTTTTCTTCCTCCTTCCAGATTTGACCGCACCGCAATCCGTTGAGCGCCAATAATGAGTAATGAGTCCCCTGTCATTTTCATGCAGCACGCATAATACCCTTTCAGCCACATGTCCGGCAAAAGAAAGTATAGAAGTATCATTTTTTCAATCGTAAAGACACTGCGTTCTTATGTGCAGCCAATTCCTCGTTTTCGGCCATCACTTCTATCGCAGGGCCAATATTCCGGATACCTTGCCGCGTAATTTCCTGGAACGTGATCTTCTTTACAAAGCTGTCCAGATTGACGCCGCTGTACGCTGTCGCATGGCCGTTCGTCGGCAAGGTATGATTTGTTCCCGAAGCATAATCCCCGGCGCTTTCAGGCGTGTAATGGCCTAAAAAAACCGAACCTGCATTTACTACCTTTCCGGCTATATCCATGTAATCCCCCGTTTCTATTATCAAATGCTCCGGCGCATAGCAATTGGTCATATCAATTACTTCACGCCCGTCTCTCAACAGAATTAATTTGCTGTTTTGCAATGCTTTCCGGGCTATTTCCCGACGAGGTAGCTCCAACAGCTGTAATTCTATCTCCTGAAGTACACCGGATATCAAAGACTCGCATGTTGTAGTCAGTATCACCTGACTGTCGGCGCCGTGCTCCGCCTGTGAAAGCAAATCGGCGGCAACAAAAGCCGGATTTGCCGTGTCGTCGGCTATCACCTGCACTTCTGATGGTCCGGCAGGCATGTCTATAGCCACAGCTTTAAGGCTCACAAGCTGTTTGGCCGCCATCACATAGCGGTTGCCCGGCCCGAATATCTTATACACTTTCGGTACAGACCGGGTACCATAGGCCATTGCCCCGATGGCCTGTATCCCTCCTATCTTGAACATCACATCCACTCCTGCTTCTTTCGCGGCAAAAAGTATCGCCGGATGTATCTTTCCTTCCTTATCCGGTGGAGAACAAAGGATTATTTCCCTGCAGCCCGCTATTTTAGCCGGAACGGCAAGCATCAAGACTGTAGAGAACAGAGGCGCCGTGCCTCCGGGAATATATAATCCCACCTTTTCTATAGCCACAGCCTTTTGCCAGCAGGTAACACCGGAAGCAGTTTCTATTTTTTTGCTTTCGAAGATCTGGCTACGGTGAAAAGCCTCTATGTTTCCTTTGGCGAAACGGATGGCGGCTTTCAGCTCGTCGGATACTAAAAATTCCGACGCTTCCATTTCTTCTTTGGTTACGGCTAACGAGGCAAGGTTCACGTTGTCGAATTTCGCCCCGTATTCGAATACCGCCTCATCGCCCCTTGCCTCGATATCGGAAAGTACTGCGCCGACCGTATTGTTCAAAGCAGATGTATCGAATGCAGGACGGGTTAAAATACCGCTCCATTCCGAACGTGGCGGATACTTGATAATTTGCATGGTTCTATCCTTTAAATTTTCTTTTCAATAAACCGTATATTGCAATACCGGTAAAAACATTATCCACAAGCAATTCCCCGTCACGCTTGGTCCATCCAAACCGAAAGCCCTGCTTTTCGGGTATCTGCCCGCTTTTATGATTGCCTGCAGCCACTTCAACTTGTATGCGGTTCGTATTCATTTATTCCATTGTTTTTTACGGTATCGAATATTTTAAAGATATCGTCCGCCGGCGCCGGATACAAGACTGCATCTTCCGAAACCTGTATCACAATATCATTTTTTCGATTGGCAATACCAGTATTCCTTCCGCGCCCAGGGATTTCAGTTTACCAATCACTTCCCAGAATCGTTTGTCCTCCACTACCGACTGCACCGAACACCAGCCTTTTGTGGCCAACCGGGTAACGGTAGGACTGCGCATTCCGGGAAGAATATCGATAATTTCTTTCAATTTATCTTCCGGCGCATTCAAAAGTACATATTTTTTATCAGCCGCGGTTTGTACGGCTTCGATTCTGAACATTAATTCGTCCAGAATATCTTTTTTCTCCTGTGAAAGATTTTTTGTCGCAATCAGCAATGCTTCCGATTGCATAACTGTTTCCACTTCTTTCAAATGGTTGCTGACAAGCGTTCCGCCCGAACTGACGATGTCGAAGATCGCATCCGACAACCCGATACTCGGCGAAATCTCAACAGAGCCTGTAATAACATGTATCTCCGAGTTGATCCCCCGCTCCTTCATATATTTATCGAGAATAAAAGGATAGGAGGTTGCTATTTTCTTTCCTTCAAACCATTTGACGCCTTCGTAATTCTCATCTTTGGGAATGGCAAGGGAAAGGCGGCATTTGCTAAAGCCTAAACGTTTGATCACTTCCGCCTCTTTATTCTTTTCCACATATTCGTTTTCGCCTACCACGCCCACGTCGGAAACGCCTGTGGCTACAGCCTGGGGAATGTCGTCGTCCCGTAAAAAAAGCGCCTCCACGGGGAAACCTTTTGCCGGCGCCAGCAATGTACGCTTGACGTTATTCAGTTTTACTCCCGCTTCTTGCAGAAGCTCCATTGTTTCTTCAAATAAACGGCCTTTCGATTGTACTGCGATTCTTAATACCATAATATATCCTGTTTTACATTGTTTCGAAAACAAAAAAAGCCTGCCCACATCAGGCAAGCTCTCCATATCTTTGTTTACATCGCATCAATATATGTTTACTCGCCTGTTGGCAGTAATATAAAATGATGATGATGCGCTTTATTGTACATACTTGTAATCTTTAGAGGAACAAAAGTATATATTTTTTACAATAAAACAAACTTTATGTCAACTTATTTTTCCCGCCTGTTTCGTTGCGGGTCTGCATTTCTTTGTTTTTCCATCTTTTTCAGGATATATTCCTTGAATTTCATATCCACTCCCCGATATTTCTCTACTTTCCGGGCGGATAATACTTCGCTGAACTTTTTATAATATTCCATCTGAAGTTCCAGCTCTCTTTTTTCCGATTCCAGATTCAGCCTGGTTATCCGCTGATAGTCCTCTTCCGTCTTGTTAGCCTTCCCGTTCAACGCGCGGGTTTCGTGACGGGCATTCCTGTTTACTTGAAACTTTTTAGCCATGAATTCCGCCTCCAAAGGAATAAATGCCCTGGCTTCGGCATCTGTCAGCTCCAGTTCCTTTGTCAGGAACGCGGCTTTTTCTTTCCTTAATATTTCTATATCAAGACCGTTTTTTTTCTGACCCTGGCCATTCATCGCCAGTGTTGCGCACGCCATAACAACCAACAGGGACAGAATATTTTTAAACTTCATATAATAAAGATTTTTGGTTTAATTACTATACACCATATCCCTGTACCTGGATTTTACGACTTCGTCTTCCAGAAACAAATAGTAATCATCCTCGTCCGAAGAAGAGGCAATAGCCGAAGCAGCCGCAGGAACAAGAGCCGAAGGCGTATTTTTTTTATTCAATATCCCTGTGGAAAATATGACTCCGCAGAATACCGCTGCGGCCGCCGTCCAAGACAACACCTTTTTCCACAACGGGACAATCTTCGTTTTTTTCGATT
Source organism: Prevotella sp. (assembly GCA_031273295.1). GTDB lineage: Bacteria > Bacteroidota > Bacteroidia > Bacteroidales > Dysgonomonadaceae > Dysgonomonas. Next base: position 3,561 of record JAISSD010000051.1, on the reverse strand, counting down.
GTTTTTCAGGAAGTTTGCCCATTATTTCAGCATTGAAGTTCTCGAAATAATTTTCGGGAACTTTAAACGGATTTTTCTTTTTGTCAAAATTATCCAACATAATTGCTATTCTTTAATAACTTCACATATTTTATAGACTCCGGTCGGGCCAAAAGGTTTAACCGTCGGTTGATAAAAATTCTTCGATTTTTTTCACGGCGTGATGGTAAGACGCTTTCAGCGCGCCTACCGAAGTTTCGAGTACCTCTGACATATCCTCGTATTTCATTTCATCAAAGTATTTCAAATTGAAAACGATGCGTTGTTTTTCAGGAAGCGTCAGTATCGCCTTTTGCAATTTCAATTGCGCTTCGTCACCGTCAAAATATTCATCGCCTTCGAGATACGAAACAAGAAATGTGTCCGCATCGTCTATTGATACGTTATTTTGCGCGCGCTGTTTATTCAGGAATGTGATGGCTTCGTTTACGGCTATGCGATACAACCATGTAGACAGCCTGGAATCTCCCCTGAAACTGTCTATACTTGTCCACACTTTGATAAAAGTATTTTGGAGAACATCATTCGCATCATCATGCCTCAATACGATTTTGCGTATCTGCCAATACAAAGTCTCGCCAAACTCTTTCACGAGTTCAGAAAAAGCGGCCTGCCGGATTTTCGGATCCTGCAGCCCTTTCACCAATTTATTCTCTGCATCCTGTGACATTTATTTCAAAATACTGTTTACCGGATATTATCTTCCGGATCGGAATCGTCCCCGTAACCGGCTTCTTCGTCCACTTCGCCCTGTCCGTTTTCGAACCACTCGATAAAGTTATCCACATCTGTCCTGTTGTCTTCCCACCATTTAAGAGATTCGGAAAAATAAGCCACGCTCACATAACGGCAATATGCGTCGAAATGCCCCGATCCCAGTATCTCCTCATAAGTAGGGACAAAAAAGTACCACAACAGGCCGTTTTGGGAATCATTATACATCTGGGCCAGCGTAAAAAATATCACCTTCGATGATTCCACAAAAAAAATATACTGTGATATATCGTCTGTGGCTCCTGTTTTGTTTTTTTGTATAGCATTGTAGAGATACTTTCTGTCCACGCCGTCTTCCGGAGATAATTTCTCCGAACCGGAATCAATTTTCGCATTGATTATGTCAAACATTTCGCCAAAGGCGTCTTTCGACCGCTCCGTATTCGGTTCCAGCAATAAAAAGAAATGAAAGGCGTAAAAACTTTGTATCCAGCGCCCCAGATCGTTCAGCGCATAGGCATAAAGCAAAAACGCGCTGGAATGAGTGGCGTCTATTTCGATAGCCTTCCGTAAATGATGAACCGCCATACGGTTATCCTTGTTATTAAAATAGCAAAGCCCCAGATTGAAATGCAGCAGATACTCGTCTCCGCACTTTTCCAGCGCTTCATTAAGCGTTTTAAGAGCATCGTCCGTTTTATACTGATGGGCCAATGCGGCGCCTTTTACAATGTATGCATCCACTAGCAAGGGCTGGAAATTGGCTGTTATCACTTTCATGCTATTCCGTATGGCCTTGTCATAATCCTTGAGCTGCAGATACGACAAAGACATCTCGTAAATAGCCGACATCGAAGTCGGGTTTATTTTTAACGCTTTTTCATAACAGTCAATCGCTTCCTTATAACGTCCTTTATCGTGCAGCGACACGCCTTGTCTTATCAATTTTTCGGAAGAGGGCTGTGCGTGTATTGTTAAAGTTGCGAAGAGCAGGAATAATATAATCAAGCCGTTTCTCATGCGATATTTAATTTTTAAAATACAAAAGTAAGAAAATACTCTTTAAATGCGCCTCCTCTTCAAATTCTTTGACAATTTTAATAGAAAAAAGGCTTGAATGCAATCAGGTAACCGATAGAAATCAATGACATGCATGAAATCCGGGGTCGGGATAAAAAAACCGCCCGAATCATTTTATATCGGACGTTTTTGCCTGTAGGGCATCCATATCAATAGAAAAAATGTAGCCTGCATAAAACCCTTTCCAGCAGAGGCAAGCGTCAGACCAAGGCTGAAAGCCTTCCACATCCCGGCCGGACATATGCATATCCAAAATTTTTAATGCAAAGAATCTGCAAAGAACGCAAAGGAAATGCTTTGCGCCCTTTGTGATACGCTTTGTGTTCTTTGTGTTAAATGAATTTGGCTGTTCTTTTTTTCTTGCAGTGCAACAGTATGCAGGATTCCCGAAAGTCCGGCAAGGACGACACTATTAACCGTGGATGAAGCGAAGCGGAATCTACGGAAACGAAATCGCCTCACGCCCCCAAATCCCGCACGGGACAATACTTTATAATCCGGGTTTGGGATAGTCCGTAGAACTTGCATACCGGTAGAGAAAAATACGGCCCCCTCTAAAAAATAAAACGTTTTATTTTTTTCTTTCATTTAAAATGTATACTTTTGCAGGACTTTTACGATACTCTCTTCACTGGTACGGTTTGAAATTAATTTTTTTATATATAAAAACTGTATATCTATGAAACTTGTAGTATTATATGGATTAATAATCGGTGTGTTCCTGAGCTTCGGTTCGTGCAAGAGCACGGACGACGAGTTCCTGCCTGATGACGTTTTGCCTCCTGTTCCGGAAGGCTATGTTCGCATGCAAATAACTGTTCCGGGTCTTACTCCGGTGTCCACTTACGCCTTGAGTTCCGTTGAAGAAACCGCTGTATCGACAGTTGGCGTTCTGGTCTTCGGTTCGGACAGCAAATACCTGTGTTACGCAGCTGTAACCGAGCCGGCAAAAATCACCGGCTCCGGTAGTACAAAGACTTTCGATGTTGATTTGCGGGCGGCAGGCAACATTACTGACGCTTATGTAATGGTCGTTGCCAATGCATCGGTTGACACTACCGGCTTTGCCGCCAGCCAGCCCACCAAAGAAACAGTTATGAGGGAGAAAATGACCTTCGCTTCTTCGGGAAAATGGCCGGTGGACGGCAGCAAGACTTTCCCGATGTGGGGCATGACTGCTTCTCCTGTATCTCTGGCCGGAACAAGTAGCATCTCATCTATTTCCCTGATACGCAGTGTGGCAAGAGTAGATGTGGGACTCAAGTTCCCCGACAATGTGACTGACGGCACGGAAACAGGCCAGGGACTGACGCCGTCAACAACCTTCACTCTCGAAGAAGTTTATCTGTACAACTCGCTTGACAGAGGGTCTGTAGCTCCATACAACGGAAACTATTCGGGAACAACGGTTACCGTGCCGTCCATCCCGGATTCGCCTTCTGCTCCGGGCATCAATGATTCTCCGGTTCCTTCCTGTTTATCATCCAATGGCACGGCTGACGGTTTCGATACCAACAAGTTTTCGTGTACCGGTGCTATTTATATGGCCGAGCATGCAGCAGGGACTGATGCCCTGACAAACAACCCATACCTTGTTATTGGAGGCAGGTATGGCAGTTCTACGGCGGACATCACCTACTACCGCCTCGACTTTGTCAGCGGCAATTATCCAGACCAGGAGTTCCTGCCTGTTTTGCGCAACCACCGCTACAGGTTTAACATCACCGG
>JAISSD010000025.1 GCA_031273295.1 Prevotella sp. | reverse complement strand
TTAAACGAAAAAAGTCTTGCGGATTATGGTTAAATTTGCAAGACTTTTTTAGATTATTAAGAAATGAAAAAAACAATATTAATTCCATTCATTGTCATTGCAAGCATCCTTTCCGCAAAGGCGCAAATACAGATTACGGTAAATCCCACGAAAGAAATCAAAGAAATTTCACCCTATATTTATGGCAGAAACGGCGGTGTTTCGGATAACCAATGGCAACTTTTGAAAGATGCCGGCGTTAAACTATTCAGGGAAAACCAAGGCAATAACTGTACCAAATATAATTGGCGGAAAAAATTAACCAGCCATCCCGATTGGTATAACAACGTGTATGGCAATGATTGGGACGCGGAGGCTCAATTGCTGCAAGCCAATATGCCGGAAGCCAAAGGGATGTGGGCATTCCAGTTATTAGGCTATGTCGCTAAAACGAATCAGTTCAATTTTAATGACTGGGATTACAATCACAGTCAATGGTGGGAGGGCGTAAGTAATAACTGGTGCGGAGGAGGAGGCCCTGGAACAGGCAACGGCGACCCGGATAAATACCTTGAACCGTGGCCTGCCGATTCCACCGTCGCTATTTTAACCCATTGGTTTGACGAACTCGGATTGAACAAGGAGCAGTTTCAATACTGGAACATGGACAACGAACCGGAATGTTGGAACGGTACGCACGACGACGTAATGCCGCAGGCTATTTCTGCCGAAGAGTATATACAGCGTTATGTGGCGGTTGCAATGAAAGCTCGTGCATTGTTTCCTGAAATAAAAATTGTGGGTCCGTCTTTTACCAACGAATGGCAGTGGTACAACTGGCAAACCGGTACGGTACCCGACCCGCAAAATCCGAATAAAAAATATCCGTGGGCGGAATATTTTATCAAACGGATTGCCGAAGAACAGCAACGAACAGGCGTGCGATTGTTAGATGTGCTGGATTTTCATTCATATCTCGACAACAGCAGGGATGCGACTCTTCAACTTCATCGCGTATTTTACGATACCACCTACGACTATCCGGGAGCCAACGGTTGTAAGGTTATCAACGGCGGATGGGATAACAGTATTACCAAGGAGTACATTTTCAAGCGCTGTAATGATTGGTTGGACAAATACATGAGCGCCGGACACGGCGTTACGATGGGTATTTCCGAAATGGGGTCGCTTTATTCACAAGACCCCAATGTGGTCGCGGTTTGTTATGCTTCCTTACTGGGCACGTTTGCCGAAAATAATGTGGAATTGTTTACGCCGTGGGATTGGTATATCGGTCAATGGGAAGCGCTTCATCTATTCACGCATTATACCGGAAATATTGCTGTTCATTCTACTTCTTCCCAAAATAATCTGGTTTCCGCCTATTCCTCGCTGAATACCGGCAAGGATATGCTCTCCATTGTTTTGGTGAATCGCGATGTTACAAACAGTCAATCCGTTCGCATATTACCGGAAAACGCATCGTTGTCTGTTGAAAAAGTATCCTGCTTTCAACTGAGCGAACTTCCTTCGACCGAAACATTTGTGTCCGCTGCCCAAAATGCCTTGAAAGAAAGCGAAGTCGCTGTTCAAAACAATTCGATTGCATTGACCTTGCCTAAGTTATCGGTAACAGCTATTCAAATACCCTTACAATCCAACAGCGGAATTTCGCAGCCGAAAGAAACACAATACCGGTTATATCCCAATCCGGCGAGCCGGCAGGTCATACTGGAAACTTTTGGCTTAAGCGGAACAATAATCACGATTAGTGATATGACCGGAAAAACAGTAAAATCGCTTCACAAAGCAAACAATGGTAAAACTACAATCCCAATTGACATAAGCGGGTTAAAAAAAGGACTTTACATCGTAAATATTCGCGATAATCATGCAAATTACAGTCAAAAATTGCTTGTCGAATAACGTATAACTTAAAATGGATTTATAGTATGAAATCAATAAAATTTTCAAATACAATCATTTATTTTGTAATAATTGCCTCTTTTTGTATAAATGCCTACGCGCAAAACGGATACAAAAATCCAATAATATCCGGTTTCAATCCCGACCCAAGTGTTTGTTGTGTCGGCGATGATTTTTATTTGGTCACTTCTTCTTTCGAATATTTTCCGGGGCTGCCCATTTATCACAGCAAAGATTTGGTAAATTGGGAGCAAATAGGGCATTGTTTGACCCGTGATTCTCAACTGCCTTTGCAGAAAGCGCCCGCATCGGGAGGATTGTTCGCACCTTCTTTGCGCTATCACAACGGATTGTTTTACGTTATTTGCACCAATACATCGGGCGGAGGTAATTTCTATTGCACGGCAACTAATCCGGCCGGACCTTGGAGCGAACCTGTTTGGGTAGCAATAAACAGCATTGACCCCGACATCTTTTGGGACGAAGACGAAAAAACGTATTTTGTTACACAAGGCGATGAAGGTATTCGCGTTACACAAATAGACATCCAAACAGGAGAGATACTTGTTCCCGAACGGCTTGTCTGGGGCGGCATCGGCGGACGGTTTCCCGAAGCTCCTCATATCTACAAAAAAGATGGTTATTACTATCTCCTTTTAGGTGAAGGCGGTACCGAATATATGCACAGCGCTACTATCGGACGAAGCAAATACATCTATGGTCCATACGAATCCTGTCCGTTTAACCCGATACTTACACATGCCAATCGGCGAGGACAAGCAAATCCGATTCAGGGCATCGGTCACGCCGACCTTGTACAGGCAAAAGATGGTTCGTGGTGGATGGTTTTTCTGGGATTTAGAGTTACCCAACAGGGGGCATATTTTCACGTGCTTGGACGTGAAACATTCCTTGCGCCTGTCGATTGGCCTAAAGGCGGTTGGCCTCAAGTGAACGGCGACGGAACAGTCAATTTGAAGATGGAAGTTCCTACTCTGCCCTTGCATCCGTTTGAGAGAGCGCCCGTTCGGGTAGATTTCAACGGAGATAAACTCGGCTTTGAATGGCAATATTTACGGAATCCTGTTCGTGAAAATTATTCGTTAACAGAAAAAAAAGGGCATTTGCGCATTACGGTATCTCCGTTCACTTTGGATGAAGCGGAATCTGTTTCATTCGTAGGTAGGCGCCAGACGGAGCATGACTTCATCGCTACTACTTTGTTAACATTCGATTCATCCGGCGAAAATGAAGAAGCCGGCATGACCTTGATACAAAACAATACGCATCATTACGATTTATTATTGAAAAAATCAGGTAAACAGACGGTTGTTCAATTGCGTGTCAAAGTAGGCTCTCTCTCCTACATTTCCGCAGAACAGATGGTTAGCGACAGTCAAATATTGTTCAGGATAAAAGGTTCGCCCTCTCAATACTCATTCTATTTTGCCGAACCTGAAAATCAGCAATATACGGAATTAGGCAGGTTGGATACCCGCTATCTGAGTACAGAAGTGGCAGGTGGTTTTACCGGCGTTATGATCGGCTTGTTCGCTTCCTCCACCGGTAAGCCAAGTAATGCTAAAGCGTATTATGATTGGTTCGACTATCAGGTTAATGAATGAGAAATCATACGGCTAACAACACATGCTAATTATTAGGCGTCTCAACTCGCACAATTACGCAGACGTAGATGGATCGAAAGTTGCCTTTTCTGCGCCTTGAGTCGATGTGCAATTAAGCGGGATATTAACAACATTATTTCTAAATAAATCATTAACAAATAGGAGGTTGCAATCTAATAAACGTGCAATCTCCTTTTGTTTTTTAAACAATCAGGCATAATAGACAAAAATTAGACTATTTTTTCACGTTTTGTTCAAGTAGACAAAAATTAGGCTGAATTTTTATAGGTCTGTTTTACGGTTGAAAAAATATTTATAATTTTGCCATGTCAAACTGAAACGGAAACAGGCTCTGCTG
>JAISSD010000275.1 GCA_031273295.1 Prevotella sp. | reverse complement strand
ATCCATTTTTCAAACCGGAACCGTATTTTTCAGCAAAACAGCCGAAAAATACCGGCTGTACTGTTTTCATTTTTTAACTGACGATCGAAATAATAGGGTTTTCGGACAGACACTATATAATAATTGATTACCAATAAGGAAGCTGTCTTAGATTCGGGTTTTTATCTATCTGGTTCTGATGGATAGGCAGCCAGTAATTTTTCTTTTCGAATGCTCTTGTGATATATGGTTTTCTTACATAAAAAGCGTTCTCATTATTTTTATCGTCGCTTTTTTCAGTACCATAATAGTTCATTCCATAAAAATCGCCTTTCAGCAAATCAATTTCCTTCCATCGGCGTATATCGTCAAAGCGAACAGCATACTCACAGTTCATTTCCACCCGGCGTTCGCGCTTTATCGCTAGCTTCATCTCTGCGGGACTCGCAGGCGCTGGTATTTGCCCGTCGCCGCTTCCATACAGAGGTATCCCCGCTCTTTCCCTTATCAGGTTTATATAGTTCAGGATTTCGGCTGTATTGGCGGGTTCCGCTTCATTCAACGCTTCGGCGTAATTCAGGTAGGCTTCCCCCAAACGATAGAGAATACCCGGACGATATGGATTGGCTCCCGTTTGAGGGTTTTGATTCGGATGTACTCTTTTTCTTAACAGATAACCGTTTTGCGGGGCGTCATGAGTAGGGCCTCCGTCGGTTCCATTCATATAGAAATTGACGTTTCTTCCTCCGATTCGGGACCATGAATCATTAAAACGGACAGATACATAAAAGCGAGGCTCTCTATTTACGTACATGTTGAAGTTTCCTGCCGGAACAACAACATTTTCCCTGTTGTTGGCGCTTGCATCCTGTACACCTTCTATCCATTTTGTTTTTCTGATATCGTCTTTCGAGGAAAAACCTGTCTCGCTATATCCCGAAGCGGCATTAATAACGGGAGACCCGTCCGCATTATGACCGGTGATCGGCGGTAAACCGTTATTCATAAAAAAAGCATCCACCAGGGATTGAGTAACGCCCAGGCCTCCGTTGCCTTTCATACCGCGCGGCATGGCATGATTGGAATAACCTCCGTAATCACAATCGGGACGGGCAAACAGAATTTCTTTATTTCCCTGATTAAATTCGGTATAGAACGCATTGGAATAAGACATGAAAGGATCGATAGTTCCATCGTCATTGTATTCATGATACAATTTATATCCATTGGTATGAGCCAGATCGATCAACTCTTTGCATGCGTCTTTCGCCTTCACCCATTTACCGGGATCATATATGGAGTTAAAGATTTTTATTCCCTTATCGTTTACATAACCGGCATACTTGGGGTCATCGTTACCGTTCACAAGCGGGCTGGCGGCAAAAAGCAGCATACGCGCTCTTATCGCGTGACATGCAACCGATGTGGCCCTTCCGTATTTCTGAGTATCTGTATAATACGCAGGCAGCAGTTTGGCGACCTCTTTCAGTTCATTATCAATCCAGTCAACTACTTCATCATACGGATTCTGGCCTATCATCAAGGCGTCTGCGGAATCGGTAAAATTAGACAGCCAGGTTTGCAAAGGTACAGATCCATAAGTATTTACCAGTAAATAGTAATAATACGCTATCAAAAACCGGGCTTCGGCTTTCATCAGGTTCACATCGGCTTGCGTCACATTCTGTTCCGGAAGAGCCTTCACCTTATCCAGAAAAATATACGCCGCACGTATTCTCGCAGGAAAATTATTCCAGAAATTACCATGCCAGGAACTTTCCGAGTTCCAGTTTCCTTTTATCTTGCTTATACCGTCCCAGTCATAAACTTCCCATCCGGCAGACGGAGATACGTCATCTGCATAAACATCGTAATTTTTGAGCATGGGCATATATGGATCGGGAATGGCAGTATACACTCCGGCAAGCCAATCCTCTGTTCTGGTCTTGTCATTAAACACCATTTCCATGGTTAATTCATCATCCGGCGACTTGTCTAAAAAGTCGGAACAGGAATTGGCCGTAAATACCAGTAAAACAAGCAGTACATATATATTTAATTTCATAATATCCGTTTTTATTGGTTACATGTTAAAAAGTCACTTCCAATCCGATAGAGAAGGTTCTCATTACAGGGTATCTCAATCCATTGTCGTTGGGCGAATCTATTTCAGGATCCCAAAGCTTGAAGTCAGATAAACAAAATAGATTTGTTCCTCTCAAAAAGACTCTGGCATGGCTCATTGCTGCGGGTGAAATCAAGTTCCTCGAGAATGTGTAGCCCAATTCAATATTTTTGAGACGAAGCATGGACATATTCCTCAACCACCACGTAGATCGTTGCGCGTTGTTGCTATTATAACCAAAATGCAATCTGGGATAAAAGACATCCTGGCTCGGATTTTCCTCGGTCCACACATCATTCGCATTGCTATAGATGTTTCCTGTGGTTCCCGAGTTTGCTCCCGGAATAAAGTCCGCCCCGTCTCCTATTATCCGGTAAGTCCGTCCATTGCCCTGGAATAAAAATCCGAAATCAAAGTTTTTGTAATTGGTATTTAAACCAAATCCATATACAAGTTCGGGATTCCGGGTTCCCTTCATGGCAGTCTTGTCTTTCTCGGTGATTTCCCCGTCGCCATCCAAATCCTTATATTTAATATCCCCCGGATATACCCGGGTAGTATATTTATGCACAGGAATTTCAGGTTTTAAAATACCGTTTTCAACATCCAGAAAATCATCTTCGGTAAACAGCCCGTCATCTACCAGAGCAAACTCCACATCTACGGATTTTCCTATCGCGGAACGATTGGTTCCACGAACGCCTATAGCCTCATCGTTTTCAGTTACTTTATTTTTCGCATAAGTAAGCGTACCCCGTACTCCGATAAACCAATCTTTATTAATTTGCTTGTTCAAATCCAATGTAACTTCAAATCCCTTGTTTTCAACCTTGCCGAAATTCGCCCAGGGCATAACAGCAAATCCCGCCGAATTGGGGAAATTATTGCGTTGCATAAAAATATCTTTTCGCTTTTCCTGAAAGAAGTCGACTTGCAACTCCGCCAATTTAAATAAACCCAATTCGATTCCGATATTCGATTTTGCGACCGTTTCCCATGTCAGGTCCGTTACGCCTATTTCACCTTCTCTACGTCCGGCTCTATAGAATAAAGATCCGGAATAACCCCAATTATAACCACCCGTATCGGATATGGTTGTCACATACGCGAATCGTCTTCCATCCAGCTGGTCGTTCCCTGCCAATCCATGCGACAGTCTGAATTTGATTTTATTAAATGTGTTTCTCAAAGGCAGCATAAACGCTTCGTCAGACATTATCCAGCCAGCTGCGATCGACGGAAAAAATCCGAATCGTTTTCCTTTCGCGAAATTTTCCGACCCGTTATAACCGAAATTAAACTCGGCGATATATCGTCCTTTAAAAATATAGGCGGCGCGACCGGCAAATCCCTGTCGGCGAAAAGGTAGCTTGTCTCCCGTATCATAATCCCTCTGGTTATACAGGAATAACCCGTTAACGTTATGGTCTCCGAGAGTTCTGTCGTATGTGAGGTTAGCTTCCAGATAAGTACTGTTTTCACCCCATTCCGAAGAGACGTCGTGACCAAGGAATTCCTGGCCGATAGACCCTTCCCCCAATATCAACGCCCCGGTTTCCGGATTTCTCGAGGTCGCAGGCACATAGTATATCGGCTGTTTTGAGCGTACCACGCCATTCGCAGAATAATAGTCGAAAGAGAATATTCCTTTGGCTTTCAAGCCGGGAGTAATTATTTTGAGATCTTGCTCCACAGAAAAAGTAGATTCCAGTTTACTTTGCGCTCTGCGCTCATAGCCCAGTTGCGTAGCTGACGCCCATGGATTAGCCCGTTGATTTCTCCTTGGAAGTTTTCCGTTTTCATATATAACGGGATGTACAAAAGGAGGAGTTGAAAATGCCACATCAAACAAATCGTCTATGCTGTGCGGAGGGGAGAATCTTTTTTGCAGATAACCTCCGATATTGAGCTGCACCAAAGTTGTTGAAGTCACATTCATGTCCACATTGGAACGCATATTAAACCTGTCTACTTTCAGGCTGGAATCCCAAGTCTGGTTTTCATCCCTTTTCATGATTCCGCTTTCATTATAATATGCCATGACAAACGAATAACGCAACTTTTCGGAACCTCCGTTCATATCCAAAGATATACGGGTATTATTGGCTACATCATTTGTTATTGCTTTCATCCAGTTAACATCCGGATACAATTCAGGATCATATCCGGTACTGTACTTGTCTATAATATCCTGCGTAAATAGCGGACGCACGCCATCCCTGACAGCAACATCATACAACAATTGCAGGTAATCGGAGGAATTAAGAAATTCAGGCATCTTTACAGGTTCTGTAATCGAATGCTCTGCCTTTACCTTGACTACGGTCCTGCCCGATTTACCCCGTTTGGTTGTGATCAGTATTACCCCGTTTGCTCCGCGAACGCCATATACGGCGCTGGCAGAAGCGTCTTTCAATACGGAGAATGACTCGATCTCGGCAATATCAAGGTCATTCAGTGAACGCTCGATCCCGTCGATCAAAACAAGCGGATTTTTAGCGCCTCCAAAAGTATTGATACCGCGAATCCAGAATTCAGAGTTATCATATCCCGGTTCGCCCGAACGTTGAACTCCGATTATGCCTGCTACGTTTCCTGCAAGACTATTGCTCACCGAACGGGTTGTTCCCACATTCAGCTTTCCGGGTTCTATCGTTGAAATGGATCCTACCACAGAAGCCTTTTTCTGTACTCCATAACCTACGACTACCACTTCATCCAGTTGGCCGACGTCTTCCTGCAATATTACGTTTATGATCCTACGCTCTCCAACTGTTTCATCTTTTGGTATAAATCCGATATATTTATACTGCAACACCGCATATTTGTCTGGCACATCGATTGTGTAATTTCCATCGGCGTCCGTCACTGTTCCCACACCGGGGCTGTTTTTCAGGATAATGGATACGCCAATCAGAGGCTCGCCTTTTATATCCGCAACATTCCCTTTGACCGTGATTTTGTCTTTCCTTTGCCGGATTGCGTCCGGGCCGGATTTTATGGAAATAAATACCTGCCTGTCGGATACGGTGTAGATATAATCCGTCGATTTAAAGAGTTCGCTCAAGATTTTATCAATCGTCTGGTTTTCAACATCAATAGTTACTTTTTTGTTTAAATTCAAAGATTCGTCATAAAAAAAGAAAACGTATTCGGAGCTTTTCTCTATTGTCGAAAATACTTCTTTTAATGACGCGTCTTTAAGGCTAACAGTAATTTTAGTAGTCTGGGAATAACTTTCGAGTGCATACGACAGACAGGTACCCAACAGCAAGAAGCAGATAATTAGCTTCATTATTTTAAATGTTTTTCCATTATTAGCACATTTTATGCTAAAGGCATGTTTTTTTATCATACATTTGTCATGATTTAATAGTTAGACTTTGAACAGTTTCGGCAATTTGAATCCTTTTGGATGGTACTGGCGCTACCATCCAATTTTTTTATACGGCTTTCTGCATAGGCATCCTGGTAAATTAAGGTTAATATTTATTTTAACGGTATTTTTTCATTGGCTTTTATTTATTTTATATACGTCATTTTCCAGTGAACAGGTAATTTTCCCGTCAAAGGACAAACCTTTCAATATATCTTCGATATTATCTTTTAAATCCAGTTTTCCCGAACATTTTATAGCCGAAGCTTTGGGACTGCAATCTATCCGCACCCCGTAATACCTCGACAACCTTTTGAATACAGCGCCCAATGTTTCATTATGGAACAAATAAAGACCTTTTACCCACGATGTGTATTTTTCGGCGTCTACCTGCATGATATTTTCATTCCCTTCCAAATATTGGAACATGCTGTTGGGGCTTAAAACCGCGCCCCTGGCGTCTTTCGTTTCCACTTTGACTGCGCCCGATACCAAAACGACCTGTTTCAACGCATCGGCTTCATAAGCTGTGACATTGAAACTTGTGCCCAATGCCTGCACATCCATATCTTTTGTCTTTACCCAAAAAGGGCGTTTTGCATCTTTAGCTACTTCGATATATACTTCGCCGTCGACATATATTTCCCTTTTATCTTTTTCGAATCCGGTTGGATAAACTACCCTCGAACCGGCATTAGCCCACAGCTTCGTTCCATCGGACAGTATTAATACCGAACGTTTTCCTCCCGGTATAACCAGTTGATGGAGTACAACGGATTCCTCTTTATCAAGGATACCTTTTTCCGTTTTTATTTCATCCCGCCCATAAGTAATAGTAGTTTCCTTTTCATCAAACAGTATTGTTTTCTCGTCCGACACAACAAGCTGTATTTCGGAATTATCCATTGCTTCAATCCTGTTTTTACAGGCATAAGCAACAACATCCGTCTTGTCGTTATTGAAAAACGCATCCATCAATAAAGGGAACGACAAAGCGATAACAGCTACGATTGCGGCAACGCTTGCGGAAATGAAAAGCAACTTGCGGCCTTTACGTTTTCTGTTCTTTTTTCCAATTGAAGAGATATTATCCCATATATCCGAAATTTCTTCTTCCGACAAAGTATCTTCCGGGGTAATTATAGACAGGAGATATTGTCTGGCCAAAATAAACTCCCCGATATTGCCAGTATGCCCGTCAAGGAAACTTGCCCAAAAAGCCTCCGATTCTTTAGTCGGTTCCTTTATGGAGAAAACAAAGAATTCATCCTGAAGAAAATCCTGAAATGAATAATTCGAATAATCTATATCCCGGGTATTTCCTGACATCCTGTTTTATGCTTTTAGAATTTGTTTAAATTTTTCAAGAATATGATTTTGAGATATAAAACAGGCTGTTTTGCAGTCAAAATTTTAGAGTTTGGCGGACTAAACTCTAAAATTTCCGACAAATAAAGAGCCGTTTTAGAACCAAAATGCTTCATTGGCCAAAATTTAAACAGTTTCTTATAAGGAAAACAATCATGTCCGCTTTTTATACTCACTTTATTTTACTTTTTTGTAAAAACCCCTTATTTTTTTTAAAGAGCGCTGTATTATATTGGACACGGATTGATAATTCATTTTTGTGAACGCGCTGATTTCGTCGAGACTCATGTTCTCTACAAAGCGATAATAAATAATTTCCCTTTGCCGGACAGTCAGTTGTGACATGATCCTGTCTACCCTGGCTTTAACCGAAAGTTCGGATTCGATGTTTATCAATAAGGTTTCGGCAGTTTCGGCAGTATAATCATTGTCTTGTTTTTCCTGCAGATTCAAGTATAATGAATGGATCCGATCTCTTTTCAGGGCATTTATCAAGCTATTTTTCAATGCCCCGAAAAGATAAAATTTTATATTGTCGGTCGAGCTTGTTTTTGATCCGTCAGCATACAGTTTAACAAAAATATCCTGGATACAGTCCTTAATCAGCTCCCTGTCGGAAGAGAATTGCAACCCGTATTGAAATAGATTCCGGACATATCTTCTATAAATATATGCGAATGCTTCATCATTGCCGGACAGGAAACTATTCCACAATGAAGAATCGTCTACAAAATCATCAACGCCGTCTCTCATTAAATCCTAAGAGATTAAACATTTATACAACAAAATGTAATGTCATTATCGATTATAAGAAATTAAATACCTGTTTGATAATCCTCCGATGCAAAATATTTTTATGAAAATAATAAAATATTAAATTCATTTTATGACTAATAGCATAAGCAAACGACAAATCTAATCTTTTGTATACAAATATGCAAATAGTTCAGCAATTCAGGGATTAAAAAATAATTGTTCAGTATCAATAACCACCCTGACCCGGGTCAACAGGGCATCGGCTTTCATAATTATACGAAAGCAGGGAGCAGGTATATATCGTTCTTG
>JAISSD010000264.1 GCA_031273295.1 Prevotella sp. | reverse complement strand
AGTCATTGTAGGAGCAGGTTCATTCCATTTCATTCTGCCGTAAACACTACTATAAGTGCGCCCCGAAGGTTTTTTAAAACATTCTAACAGCAGTTCCTGTGGCCATTTTTTCCATCCATGTTCTTCTGTTGTATGCTGAATACGTTTGATGTTCAAATCCGAAAGTTTTCTTGCTCTGTGTAAAGGGTCATTTACATCGGATATCCCGGCTGTAACGGGAGGCAGGTTTTTAATCGTATCTTTTACAGTAACATAATTTTTCGGAGAATGAGTTTTTTGTATCAAAGAAATATCTCCCAACTTGGATGCCAGTAAAACTAATCTTTTTCTCCTCTGAGGAATGCCATAATCAGGGCAATAAACAACCTGATAAGATACAAAATACCCCATTGATTTCAGCTTTTTGTAGAAATCTTTAAATATAGTGAATTTGCTAAAATCAACTAATTGAGGCACATTTTCCATCGAAACAATTGTTGGTTGTGTTTCTTCAATTAGGCGAGAAAATGAGGATAATAAGTTCAATTTTTTTTCATCTTTTTTTTTGACCTTGAAACTGTAAGAAGAAAATGGCTGACACGGAGCGCAGCCAACTAAAATTTTTAGTTTGTCTCCAAATAGTTTATTTAAAGATATGCCTTTTAGCAAAGCAATATCTTCGTGATAAAATTTTGCATGGTTGTTGATTTCAAAAGCATATTTGCACGATATGTCATTATCATATCCTGCCACTACATCAAAGTTTTCTTGCACAAAGCCTTGCGAGAGTCCTCCTATCCCACAGAACAAATCAATAACCGCGATATTTCTATTTACGTCTTGCATACAAAAAAATTTTCAAAGGTACGAATATTTTTTACTTTTTTTCGTGTACGTATATCCATTATCTTAATCTGTCGTTCTAAAATTGAGCGTACTAATACTATTCATGATACTCCCCGTTTCCTTCAGCACTTGTATTATCTGCTGGTAATGCACAATATCATCATACCCTAATATCTGCCTTTTGCGGTCTTTGAGCCATTTCTGTGCCGGTTGGTATCCGCCGATATAAAATTCCCATGCTTCGGGTGGGACATTGTCGAAATATTGAATGTCGTTGATGTAAACTTTTCCGCTTACATACTGTGTTTTTTCTACTTCATTACTGCCTTCTTTGGGATAGGTTGCCATATCGGGCGACGGTTCTACTCCTTCCATCAGGTGCAGACGGCGGAGTTTTGCGCCAAGGGTTGCCAACTTACGGAATTGAGTTGCATCCTGTGGATAAGGCACGCGCGGAAAATCTATCTTTAAAAATTCTTTGTAACGCTCGCGATACGACGGACTGTGCAGCACGGCATAGATATAATCCAATATATCTATCGGTGCAAAAGTGTTTTCGGTTTCTTCTTTTTCTTCGGTAAACGGCAATCCGAGGCGTTGGGAGATTTCGGCTACGATGGCTTCATTAAGATTGGGCTTGCGTTTTTCGTCTGAAAAAAGTTTATCGGTTGTGGGATAGAGATAAAGGGGAAAAATATATGTAGAATCTCCTTCTGAATCCAATATATGGAGATCAGTTATTTTATTGGTAATAAACATATATGCTGTGCTTATCTGTCTATTAATTTTTGGAGTAATTAATCCAATATTTTCTTGTTTATTTATAAAATGCTGCATAATTTCATAAACAGGATAAGCAAGAAAACCTTTAGATTTGTCTGTAAAATACGTCCATCTAAAATCAAACGGACGATAATTGATGACTTTTATAAACTTATCGTCTATGCCGGAATTTATTACGTTACTTTGGGCATATTGCGTTTTTTTATCTCTACTTTCTGTTTTTTCTGTTTTGTATCTCTCTTTAATCTGTTCAACAGGAAGGTTTTTGAAATCGGTTAATGCTGACTGTATGTCTTGTTTTCTATATTGAAATGCGGTTGCATCTCTTTTTGAACATATACCGCCCTGATTTTTCAGGAACAGTTCCTGTACACCAAATCCTTTTTCATATTCCAATTGATTATTTAGATTTTTTGTTATGAAGAAGAAATGCGGTGCGTCCAGGGGTAATTTATTCCATTTGACAGAAGTAATATCATTGTTTAATAGAAAACTGTATTTTTCATTGCGTTTGCCATATAGATCGCAGTAATACACATTCGCTAGTGCATTTGTATCCTTGAGACCTGTTTTTATAAAAATATTAATACTAACGCCTTCTGTGATGTCAAATACATTATCGTCTTTAATTTTATTTGGGATATTTTCTTCTGTTTTTCCATGTAAATTCAAAATGTATATATTGTCGAAAGTTTGCAGCAAATTCCAACGAACACCTTTGAATGTTGAACTATCCAAAAAACTGTTATCGGTAATGTATGCTAAAATTCCGCCGCCGTTTTTTTCGATAAAATATTGTCCGAAACGAATAAATTTTACATAATCGTTATTTATCCATTTTGTGTTAGGAATTTTTATCCCTTTATCATCATACTTGTAAATATCTAATTTTGTTTCTATCCAATTTCTTTTTTTCCTGTCAGTACTTTTATTTTGGCTTTCGCCGCTGTATGGAGGATTTCCCAGTACCACCATTACGGGCACATCCTGCTTGATGCTGCTTGCCTCATTGGATTCGTCGCTTAGCCATTGGGCGAAAAGTGTTTCGGTTTTGGGGTGTGCCTCTTCCAGACTGTTGGTGAGATAGATACGCAGACGTTTATTATCGGTTGGTTTGTAGCCTGTTTGTTGGAGTAACATGTCCAATTTCAGGTGTGCCATGGTGTACGAAGCCATCAGGATTTCGAAGCCGTTCATGCGCGGTATCAGGTGTTCTTTCACATATCCGTTCCACAAGCCCTGCTGGGTTTTGAAATGTGCGTAAATATTGTTTACCACCTCGGACAGGAATGTTCCCGTACCTGCGGCGGGATCAAGGATTTGAACGCGGTGATATGTTTGTGCCGGTAAGGAGGGATGCTCCTTTGTTACTGTTGAAGCGTCCGCTAATCCCTGCACCAGCCCAAAATCTTTTTTCAAAATATCATCTACGGCTTGTACGATAAACCGCACGACCGGTTGCGGGGTGTACCACACGCCCCGGCTTTTGCGAAGTGCGGGATCGTATTCGGCAAGAAACGTTTCGTAGAAATGAATGATGGGGTCATGTTCCTTTTTGTCAAATTCTTTCAGGATAGCCGGAATATCCACGTGATTGAACAAATCCGCCAATGCATCCACTACCCAGCTGATGCGGCTGTCGAGGTCGTAACCGGCGATATACTGAAACAATTTACGCAGAAAGGGATTTGATGGGGGGATGAGTTGCGCTGCTTTTCCTCTGGTGAAAATTGTGGCTGTCTTGTCATTTAACTTGGCGGCAAACATGCCGTAAGCAATGGTCTGGGCATAGACATCGGCAAATTCCCTGTATGTTATATCGTGTATCAGCACCTGGCGAAAACCTGTCAGCTGATCATTCAGTGAGTGGGTTCCGTTTTCTTCGTTGCTCGCCAACGCTCGGTCGATCATATTTGCCAGCAAACGCGCTTTGGCTGCCATGATTTTCGACAAATGTTCGGAAATCCGTATCCATTGCCCTTCGTAACCTGTGAAAAGACGGAGCATTTCGGAGAACGTGTCCAATTGGGCGGTATCGGCTTCAATGGTGTTAGGGGTTATTTTTCCGACGCTAACGGATACGACCGGTTCGCCGTCTTTGAAAAGTTGAAACGTGAGGTAATCGGTAATGATGAGATTGCCGAGCGATTCTCGGTAACGGTCGAACTGTTCCCTGTTTGCCTTGCCGTTCAGGTCAATGCCGATGTCTTTTGCTTCGATGTATCCGAGGGGAATATCGCCATGGGTGACAATATAATCGGGGGCACCGCACGCAATCCGTTTAGGTTCGTTGGTAACGGTCAGTTCCGTCGTCACATTCTCCAATAAACGCTGCAACGCCGGGCGGTAGCTATGCTCTGTGGCATTGCCTGTCCGGTACAGCCGGTCGAGTTCGGCTATGTATTGGATTATTTCGTTTTGCATCGTCTTCTCATTTTTTCTCTTACTCCATCGGATGTCAAGCCCCCCGGTTATAAATATAATGTCCTTGCGGGACTTGGTGACTGCTATCACGGGCGTACTGCCTATTCGTAACTACTTTTATCGGAACGCGCTGCAAATATAAGGAGATTTTTGTGATAAAAGTGATTGGAAGAAAAAAAATGCTGTTCGCTTTTGTTGTACAGGTGAATTTGACTTTTTAATCAGCTGAGGGTTACCCCCCCCGGGCATTAAATTTTTCCAAAATGTCGTCCCATGCGGGACTTGGTGACTGCAATCACGGACGTACTACCCATGACGCTACTGGTTATCGTTCGCACTCTCATTCTGTTTATTATCTATGAGAAGGTAGCATGGACAAGGCTTTGAAAACACAGTTTGTTCGCTGACGCTCACGATCTTTGCCCTTACGGGCTGAGATACCGGATGCTTCGGCAAGCTCAGCAACCGTCAAGTCCGGTATGACGGGGGATGAGCTTTCCGTTGTCCTATACCAGCAGTGACGTTTGACAAGGGATGGGCTGTCTGCGTTGTGATACCAGATCGTGATAGCCTCATGGATCGTTTAGGGGATGATCGCAAAGCAGATCTCAGACCAGGGACCGTAGCCGGATGAACTGGCACGCATCACGTAGCGGGCTGCCATGTAGACACGCTTGCCACGATCAGCGTCGTCAAACTCTAACATGAATGAACTGCGAGAATAAAGGTCGAGGTTCTCATGCATCAAACG
>JAISSD010000247.1 GCA_031273295.1 Prevotella sp. | reverse complement strand
TAATCATAACTTCCGCCACCTGTCCCTGCACGGTAACCCGCATACAGATAGGCGCTTCCCCATTTTTGAGGAGCTTCGATTTCTTGATAATAAACAACACGCTGAATGTTGATTTTTTTGACTTGTTCATAGGCTTGAATTTTTAGTTTGTTTTTGCATACAAAATTACATACTCAAGCTCAAATAAACGATAAGCAAAATACTGTAAATCAACGAATAATAATCCAATTAGTGGGAGTTTTTCAGAATTTGGAAAGTCCCACGAATTAACCCGTGAGAGTTGCTCCAAAGCCCTATATTTTGCATGATTTGCCGATAAAGAAAAAGTCCTGAAAACTTTGATTTTCAGGACTTTGCTGCGATTTTCTTTAATCTTCTGCGGTATGGACGGGACTCGAACCCGCGACCCCCTGCGTGACAGGCAGGTATTCTAACCAGCTGAACTACCACACCATTCTTTAAGATCGCATTATTTCTTAAATGCGATGCAAAGATAGAATAAGGATTTCAATCCTGCAATAGGTTTGAGTAGATTTTTTCAAATGAATTTGCAAATGTCTGTTTTTCAGTTTTATAAAAATAATATTTCCCGAGAATTCTTTATAAATGAAGGATTTGAACTTATATCAAGCGAGAAAACAGAGAAATTTTATCTACCAAAGAGAATGATACTTTGGATTTGTTACTGAATAACATGACTGTTATCACATCATAAATACATGTTTTACAATGTATTAAAAAATTATAATGGACAATTTAATTCATGACAGTTCCTTTAACCGGATTCTGCCGAAAAGCTCGTAGTATGCAATTAATC
The DNA here is from genome assembly GCA_031273295.1 of Prevotella sp. Classification (GTDB taxonomy): domain Bacteria; phylum Bacteroidota; class Bacteroidia; order Bacteroidales; family Dysgonomonadaceae; genus Dysgonomonas. The sequence goes on along the minus strand of JAISSD010000247.1, from coordinate 7,789 downwards.
AACAGGTATAGCTACAGACTCAAAAAAAGAATGCAGACTCAAAATATAACCTTATCTTTGCAAGATAAAAAAACAGCAAAAAATGACAAAAATTTCAACAGTTCTTTTCGATTTTGACGGCGTCATTGCGGATACCGAACCTCAGTACGACATCCATATCAATGCTTTAGGGGAGAAATATAACCTGGGCGTCAAAAATTTCGCTTTGCAGGTAAAGGGTACGACTTCGCCCGATATATTGAAAAAATACTTCAATCACCTGCCCTCGAAAGAACAGTCAAAAATAGCAAAAGAACTTGAAGATTTCGAACTGAATATGGATTTCCCTTTGGTCGAAGGCGTTATGGGCTTTATCGGATACCTGAAAGAAAATAATTATAAAACAGGCATAGTGACCAGTTCGCAAGACCTCAAGATGAAAAGGGCGCTGAATATTCTTCAACTATCGGATACTTTTGACGTCGTGGTCACTGCCGCACGCATCACGGAAGGCAAACCTAATCCGATGTGTTATAAACTGGCCGCCGAGGACCTGCATTCCTCCCCGCCGGAATGCGTTGTATTCGAAGATTCCCTGCATGGCATACGTGCAGGACAGGATGCAGGTATGCGCGTTATTGGCGTATCAACAACCATACCGAAAGAAATATTGTCAGGCAAAACGAACTGTGTCATACCGGACTTTACGGATATACAGCAAATTATCAAATACCTGAACTGATTCCGGCGAGACCCTTACCCAGAAAATTTATAAAATCCTGTTCAAAATTTGCGGTAAAAACGCCTTTACCCAGAATGGAACCGATTTCATCTATTTTCCAAAAACGCCCGTCCGCCAACTCATCTTTATTCAGTACAAAGTCACCGTTATATATCGTATAGAAACAGTAACTCAGCTCGCGTTCCCTCTCTGTTTCCATTACGTACTTTGTGATAAAGCACGGCTTTACGTCCGAAAGGCCCAGTTCCTCTTTTGCTTCGCGGCAGGCGGCTACTTCCGGCGTTTCGTTCAAATCCATATGTCCTGCAACCGACGAATCCCATTTTCCGGGTTGCATGTCTTTGGCGGCGGAACGCTTTTGCAGAAACAAGTCTCCTGCCTGATTAAATATATGTAAATGAATCACAGGGTGTAACAGTTTCGATCCGTTGTGGCAGGCGCTACGTGAGGCCTGTCCTGTTATATTGCCCGTTTCGTCAACAAGCGGAAAAATTTCTTCCGGCATACAAGAACGAATTTATACCTCTTCCAAATCTTCTTTCATATTATGGAATACATTCTGAACGTCATCGTCATCTTCGAACTTATCCAATAATTTCCGTATCTGTTCCTGCTGTTCTTTTGTCAATTCCTTCAAATCATTCGGAATGCGTTCGAATCCGGCGCTCTGTATTTCAAAACCGTTTTCTTCCAGATATTTCTGTATTTCAGAGTATGACTTAAACTCTCCGTAAAGTATCACATTGTTTCCATCTAGCGCCACTTCGTCCACGCCATAGTCGATAAGTTCCAGTTCCAGGTCTTCGAGAGAAACGCCGTCTTTTGCGGCAATACTGAATACACATTTATGGTCGAAAAGGAATTCGAGGCTGCCCGACGTACCCAGCGAACCGTTATGTTTATTGAAATAACTGCGTACATTTGCAACGGTACGGGTCGGGTTGTCGGTAGCTGTTTCTACCACAACAGCTATGCCAAACGGCCCGTATCCCTCATACACAACCTCCTTATAATCGGCTTCATCTTTCGATATTGCCTTTTTGATGGCGCGTTCCACATTTTCCTTTGGCATATTCTCTTTCCTGGCTTGCTGCACCAATACGCGAAGGCGGGGATTGAGATCAGGCTCAGGGCCGCCATCTTTCGCGGCTATTGTTATTTGCCTTCCTAATTTGGTAAACACGCGGGCCATATTGCCCCAACGTTTCATCTTTGTCGCTTTGCGATATTCAAACGCTCTTCCCATAATATATTATATCAATCGTTTATTCTTTTTAGCTGTGCAAAAGTATAAAAAATATCGGAGATTTGGAATGCGTCCGTATCAGGATTACAGGATATACCTGAAAAACATCTTGCATTATGGCGTCTATACCGGGCGCTTCGCGTAAATCCTTGTATCTTTTGCGAGTGTGTCCTTTTTTTATTTCACAGGCAATTTCTTCAAATTTATTTCAGGTTTCATGGAATTGTCTGCATTGCGATCGAATACCGTGCGCAAAGTGGTGTTATCATCAAAGAAACCGCAGTTTTGAAGGAAGAAACGATTGCCTTCAAGCCCGCCTCTGTAATCCTGCCTTACTCCTGCTGCGCCTGTGGCGTCGTATGTAAAACACCCCTGTGTCACCGGTATCCATTTACCTTTGTTTGTTACAGCCCATTGATTGCCAAACAGCGCCTTGCGTGCAAGATAACCCTGTTCCGGGATAAAATTCTCAAGGAATGAATGCGCTCTCTTGTACCATGTGTCGGTTTTAGGCCGTAAAAAACCGGCAATTAAACGCCAGCGGCTTTCGTCGGCAGCATAAAAATAAGATGTGAAGACGGTATTCCCTTTCCCGTCGGGATATATACGGGTAAGGAATTTATATGTGACGTCCGTTTTCCACGGATACACGAGATAGCTCTGTCCGCCGGAACCTTCATTGCCAAATTCCCCGATATGCACGCCTTCGCCACGTACAAGCGTTTTTATGCGGTATTCCTCCGGAATTTCTTTGGGATTCTGAGTATCATACGGACTCCATACGGAAAACAGTATCCTGCGTTCTTTTTCGCTGTTGGCCTGCATTCCGAAATATCCTCCGCTAAATCCGTTCGACATATAATACGAGCCTGTCACATCATTTCCTGCCGGCACGGTCACCTCATTGTAAAACCATTCTATGGTTTCATTCCCGGGAAGCGTATAGCTCATATGCACCGACGGGCCGCGCCTGCCCCAGTACGTTTCAAACTCCCTCACAAAATACAGGGGTTCTCCGGAAGCGTCGCCACTGACAATTATATCGGAGATATCGGCAAACATTTCTCCCTTTTTCTCCAGTCCCTGAAAGTCCACGCGTACATAGCCGGCCCTGTTTACATTGATTTGCCCCACTGGAATTACAGCCCATGTCTTGTTTTTGAGGTTTACGTCGAAAGGAACGCCGTTTATTGTCGCCCTTATTGTGGCTCCTCCGGCAAATGTCCTCGTCCGCAATGACACATTCAAAGTTCCCGTTTTTGAGACTTTAAACCACGAAGAGAATGTTATTGATGGATCATTCCAACCGGATACGCCTGCTTCGGCAAGCAAATTGCGGACTCCCGGTTTGCTTGTCACATAAGTATTTCCGTTCAATGGAATACCGGTTATATCCGGACAACCGGATGCCGGCGTTTGTCCTGAAAGATCGCCGTATAGAAACAGGCCGAGAATAAACAAGAGGAAATTCGTTTTCATTAAAGAACGTTTTTTATGGTTATTAATTTCTGATTACTTTAGAAACCGTCTGAATTTCCCACGAATATTTTCTTGGGGGAATAACGCCGGTTTCCGGTTCTTCATTCATTTTCAGCCTGTTTTTGTCTGACTTTCCCCCTTTGTCCGGCTCCGATAGCCCGCTATCATCACTTCACAAAAAAACAGCCTGAAAAACAGTTCTAAAAAGTTGAATGAGCAAAATTTGGACAGATTCTTGGATTGCAATGTTTCATCATGCATACTTTTCACAAAAACGCGACACGCAAAAGCGCCTTTTTTCGTGACGCATCCATCGGGAATTTCATCTCAACTGTGCGCCCAATTCACTCTCCAGGGATTTTTGTATCTTCTGCATGACTGCATCGATTTGTTTATCGTTAAGCGTCTTTTCATCATCCTGCAACACAAAGTTCACCGCATACGATTTTTTATCGCCGGGCAGGTTCTTGCCTTCGTAAACATCAAACAACTTTATATCCCGCAGCAATTTGCGTTCCGCCTTGTATGCTGTTTTTTCTATCTGGCTAAACAAGGTATTCTTATCCAGCAGCAGAGCAAGGTCGCGCTTCACCGCAGGGAATTTCGACATTTCGGAACAGGTGATGCTATTCTTTTTTATTTCTTTCATCAAGGCGTCCCATCTTAACTCCGCAAAATACACTTCGTTATTAATATTCTGTACTTTAAGCAGTTTCCCGTTTACAACGCCCAGTACGCCCAACGATTTGCCTTTGTTTTTTGACCGGATGTCCAGGGCGGCGCTGAATATTTCATCGGAGAATTGTATATATTCATACCTGTCAGCAGGGATTCCCAGACGGGCAAATATATTTTCCACATACGCTTTAAGCTGATATACAGAATGTTTTTCATTGGCCACGGCCCAGCTATTATCTATACTGTTTCCGCTAAGCCATAAACCAAGACGGTATTCCTCGCTATATTCCCTGAGCGTTTCACCCTCTGCCTTCCTGTCCGCATCGTAATAATAACAATTGCCAAATTCGTAGAAGCGAATATCCGGATTCTGCCGGTTACGGTTATAAGCTATGCTTTCCAATCCTCCGTGGATAAGGGTCTGGCGCATCACATTAAGATCCGTACTCAACGGATTCAGTAGATACACGCACCTTGAAGCAGGATATACCTGCAAAGCGGCGTAATAAGACTCTTTAGTGAGCGAATTATTCATGATTTCGTTGAATCCGCTCCCGGTCAGTTGCTCCGAAATCAGATCCTGCAAATCATAGCTTTTATCCGTAGGCGTTTCATAAGACAGGTTCGTTTTCAGGCTTTCACCTATTTCTATATTGTTATAACCATAGACACGGAGAATATCTTCTATCACATCCACATCACGTAAAACATCCGCACGGTATGCAGGTATTTCGATTGTCAGCGCATCATCCGACTCTTCCGTAATAACCATTTCCAGACTGTCAAGGATGGATTTCACTGTGTCCCTGTCTATTTTCTTGCCTGTCAGCGAATTTACTTTTTCGTATGACAGCTTCACAATCGGTTTTGCAACAGGCGCCGGATAAACATCCTGTATTTCTCCTGTGATTTTTCCTCCTGCAATCTCCCGTATCAGCAATGCCGCGTATTTCAGCACATGGATGGTATCATTGGGATCGCAACCGCGTTCGAAGCGAAAAGATGCGTCGGTATTCAATCCGTGACGGCGCGCAGTCTTCCGTATCCATGTGGGATTGAAGTATGCACATTCAAGGAACAGATCCGTCGCGCTTTCGGTCACACCCGATTTCACGCCTCCGAATACGCCTCCGATACACATACCCTCCTTGTCGTTGCATATCATCAGGTCCTTGTCGCCAAGTGTGCGTTCCACCCCGTCAAGCGTGACGAATTTAGTCCCTTCGGGCAACGTTTTCACAATGACTTCGCCCCCTGTAATATGAGCCGCGTCAAAAGCGTGAAGAGGGTGTCCCAGTCCATGTAATACATAATTGGTAATATCTACTACGTTGTTAATGGGACGCTGGCCGATAACCGTAAGCTTTTCCTTTAGCCAGGCGGGGCTTTCGGAAACTTTCACTCCCCTTATCGTGACGCCCGCATACCGGGGGCATGCTTCCGTATTCTCTACCCTTACAGTAATCGCACCGTCCGGTTCATCTATCTTAAACTTGTCTACAGACGGCAATGCAAGCGCGCTTCCATGTTTATTCCGGCGCAGATAAGCATTCAAATCGCGGGCAACTCCATAATGCGAGGCTCCATCTACACGGTTGGGAGTAATATCTACTTCAAGGATATAATCGCTTTTGATATTGTAATATTCCCTGGCAGGGGTTCCCACTTCAGCGTCAGCCGGAAGAACAATAATTCCCGCATGGCTTGTGCCGATACCGATTTCATCTTCGGCGCATATCATGCCGAAAGATTCTATCCCCCTGATCTTGGATTTCTTTATTGTAAACGATTCCTCTCCCGAATATAGTTTTGTGCCGACAGGGGCAACCACTACTTTTTGCCCTGAGGCTACATTAGGCGCACCGCATACTATTTGCAACGGATCGCCTTTGCCTGTGTTCACCGCAGTGATGTGCAAGTGATCCGAACCGGGATGGCCTGCACATGTCAGCACTTCGCCTATAACGAGGCCTTCCAGCCCGCCTTTCACGGTTTCCACCTCTTCTACCCCGCCTGTTTCCAAGCCCAGAGACGTAAGAGCTGTAGCCGTTTCCTCAGGCGTTAAATCGAAATCGAGATAATCTTTTAACCAGTTGTAAGAAATATTCATTATATGACAGTTTATATTTTTCAAAACATTCGCCAAAAATACAAAATATTTTTTAGTTAACAGCCATCTGTCAGCAGAGAAAGCCTCTTGACTCCCAAAGGGAAAACAAGCCTCCAAAAACTGACAAGCGACAATCGACGAAGCGAAAGCGAGTCAAACCCGACATGTTCTGAAAATTCTCCGACATGCACACAACAGAAAGGGCCGCCCTTTCAATAAGGACAGCCCCCTGTGGCTTGGCCTGTTTCACATTATTGCTTTTCGAAATAGATCTTCATGTTATATGTATCCAGAGTTATCAGATAGTCGCCTGCCTGATTGGCATTAACTTTCCATTTTTTATCGTCCCCTCCTGAATAAACCTGCACATCAGTACTTTCTATAGAACCGTCAGCCACCAATGGCCTGTAATTATAATCACTCCAGCTTTTAACGACAGGCAGCTTCAATTCGCCTTCCTTTAATGTAATCCTAGCCGTAAATATAGACGGTTTTTCAGGACTCCATGTCATTGGAATCGAATTATCTATATCCCATTCGGCGGAAGTCGCGTTGCCTACTATATAAACGGTTTCGAAAGGGTAGTAACCGTAATATATCTTCATTGTCCTGGTATTCAATCCGATATAATAGCTCCCTTCTTTAGTGATTTCGAAACAATCGTCGGGATCACCGGCATTATTCCTCTCGACAAGAGTATTGCTATCGCGCCCCTTGTTTAATGATGGCAATATGGATTCTGTCGATGTCAGGAATTTGAAATTGCCAACCGTCAGGTTACCTTTCCAATTGTAAAGCTTGCCATTGGACGTCTCATTGAGCCGAATCGCCCTGGAAGGATCTGTTCCCGCAGCAGTAGCTGTTCCTGCCAAATAAAGGGGCCGTGACGCCGGAGCATAGGTCTTCACCACAACACTGACAGTCGCTATTTCGGGATAAACAAATTTCGGCCCGTTTACTTTTGCAACAACTCTCGCTTTCAAAATAGCCTCCTCACCGGCAAAGACGCCCCAATTTTCCATAATCAACTCGTTCAATTCAATGGCCGTATAACTTTTGGTAAAATCGTCAATCGTATCCGGCGGGGTCGAAGTAGTTTCAAAATCGCCGGTTGAAATATCCAGTCTGTATATATATGACACAGTGTCACAAGATGGCCTGTCAATTCCTTTGTTCCAGCTAAAAGTCAATGCCATATCATTCGCATTCTCTTCCAGCAGTACCAAAGTGTCTGCGGACGTTGTCAACTGCAATGGCGCGCCCGAAAACGAACTGTCGACATCATCGCCACACGCGAAGAAAAAGACGCTCGATACGGATAAAAATAATATTCTGTATATTGTTTTCATATTTATCAATTTATGTATAAAGATGCACCGCATCTATTCCAAATATAATGTTATTCAATATTCCTGAAACCGTTTCATGAATATATATAGTGTCTGCCCGGAAACTCATAACAATCTGTTTTACAGATATATATATGTATAAAATAAATACGAATCTTTTTGCAAAGAAATTAGGAAGTTAGCTGTAAAATACTTATTTTTACATT
>JAISSD010000090.1 GCA_031273295.1 Prevotella sp. | reverse complement strand
AATAATTTTGTTTTCAATTGACATATGGAACTTGCATGATTTTTATTATCACGGACTTTGGTGATTTGACAAAAATCATGCTTCGTTTCAGGATTGTATTCGTAAATCTTTTAATCCTTTAATCATGTAAATCCCGGTTCAGACTTTTTTCCCGTCCTTTGGGATTTTGACTAGTATATTTGACCGGTCGTTCGCACCCCAAAGAAATTTTTTAACATCAAGAGCACAAAGGTATCGCAAAGGGCGCAAAGAAAATGCTTCGCGCTCCTTGCGTATCCTTTGCACTTTCTGCGTTAAAACACAACTTTTGCATGCCCGTTTCAAAACAATATTTCGTCGGGGATGTATCGCCCGGTAGAAAAAACGGGACAACCACACAGGTAAGGGCGCACACACAGGCGCGCCCCTACGTTTTTTGCCTGTTTGAATATTCATTCGATAGTTCCGGTTCCGGCATTGAAGTAGAGGGTCACGGTTTTGCCTGCCGCGACAGGAACTGCATCCAGCTCTTCTCCCGTACCGCGGTATACGATTTTCCCGCCGGATATATTGAATTCATGCCTCCACCAGTCGCTATTGTATGCATCCATGGCGCCGGACGTTGCATACATTCTTAAATTACTGGCCGCTGTTGTTACAATGGCCGCTTTATTTCCCGCAATAGTAAAAGGATACTTTCCTGTGTCCCATCCGCCGAAAGCGTCTCCTATACCATAAACTTTGGCCGGCTCGATGGCTATCGTTTTGTCCGGATAGTTTACAAATACGGCATATAATCCGTCAGCGGACACAGAGGCATTACCCTCTTCGTCGTTAGAGAATCCTATGTTTGTATCCATTTTGCCGAAAGCGGTATCCCAGGTTTTGTCCTGAGACCATTTGAATCCTTTACCGGCTGCGAGGTATCTGACGCACCAGAATGCGCCGTCTTCCGGGTTATTGTTTTGTATGGGAGCAAGTGAAACAACACCGTCGGAATTCCAGTCCCATCCTCCGAAGTCGGCGCCAACCATGTACAATTCTTTAGGAAATGCAACGTAGCAGGCGAATGTGACGCTTTTGGCGCCGGAGTAAAAAACAGGACCTGTTCCGACGGTATTGAGTCCGGTTCTCAGGCGAAAAAAGAGAGTTATCTGTCGAGATTCCTTGACGAATAATAACGCGGCGTCATTTACGGTTTTATATGTTATTTCCACATTGTTCGAGTATGATGTTATCAGATCCCGGGTATTTTCAAAAGATGAATTATCCGCCACCTCGATGGCGTAAACCGGCGCCGCCTGTATATTGTAGTCGGTTCTTGTCCATGACCAGGTTCCTATTTTTTCGGACATATCGGTTTTATCGTCTATTACAAAGTTTTGAAGCGCATTTTGTTCAAACACGGGTTTCACAATGTCGCTCTCATCTCCCAGTTTTATATGGTCGCCGTCATTACAGGCGGCAAAGATAAACAAAGCGATGAAGCAGGCCGGCAATTTATTTGGCTTTTTCATATTCTGTTTTGTTTGATTTTTTTTTGAGACGGTTAATTGTATCCTTCATTTTGAGTGAGATTGGGATTCGCGCTTATGTCGTCGGCCGGAACAGGATAGATATTGAATTTTTTGTCAACGGATGTACCGTTGTATGTTCCGCCTTTCCACTGCCAGATGTAAGAGTTTGTTGTTAATTTATCGAAACGGACAAGGTCTGTCCGGCGTTGGGCTTCAAAGAATAACTCACGGCTTCTTTCGTCCAGAATAAAGTCCAGAGTAAGGCTTGCCTGATTGATCTCGGCGCTTGCGTCATTGCCGTATGCGCGTTTACGAAGGTCGTTGATGCAAGCAAGGGCTGTGGAGCTTGAACCTCCCGATCCTCCGCGAAGGACGGCTTCTGCATAGTTCAGATATATTTCGCCGAGACGGAATAGCGGAAAGTCGGTGTATACGACATTGCTGGGCGGTAAAGAACCGTTTTTGTTGACATTGGAATATTTTACGACAGGTATGCCGTTCTTGTAATTTGACGGGTCTACAATATTCACATTGTCGGCCAGGCCCGGATACAGCATGGTATAGCGGCTGTCTTTGCTGTTGCCGCTTTGCTTTGCAAAAGTTTCCTGCAACGAGGATCTTGCGCGATTTCCCTGCCATGCGCCTTGAGCATTGATACCTGTCTGCATGGAGGATGGCACTGTGCTGCAAAGAAGGAATGTCATGCCTCCCCATGTTTGCGTATCTTCTCCTTCATAGCGAATCGGGAAGATCATTTCTCTGGAGTTTCCGTTGTCGGCTTTGAACATATCGGCGTAGTTCGGTTCAAGTTGATAACCTGCGCCTAAAACCTTGTTGCTATACGTCAGGCTTTCGGTATACTTCTTTTCTCCGGTATAAGTTTCCGCATTCAGATACAAACGGGACAATAACGCCCATGCGGCGGCCTTTGTCACGCGTCCGTAGTATTTGCTGTTGTATCCGACAAAAGGATCGAGCAAGCCGTTTTGACATTCGGTCAATTCTTTTTCGACATAGGCAAACAGGTTTTCAGCCATTATTTGGGGAGCCGCTTCTTTTCCCACAACGCTTTCTTCGGTAACAAACGGTACATTGCGAAACATGTCCAGCAAATAATAATAAGCCAATGCTCTCATGAAACGTGCGTCTTCGCGGAAAATCCTGATTTCGGACTTCACGGTTTCGTCCACTTCCCTCGATGATAATTTATCTTCGGCTGTTTCGCGCAGGTATTCGTTGACCAGATTGATCTGATAATATAATCTGTAATATAATCCTTTGACAAAAACGTTGGTAGAGTTCCACGCGAGAATATTGAAATCGTTGACGCCTATATCGCCCCAGCAACAATGCGCTTCGTCTGTCGGTAATTCCTGCAGATTCCACAATCCGCGCAGGAATGAAGCCTGGCTGCCTCCATCCACTCCGGCAACATCCGATTCGTCGTCCCCGCCTTTGTTTCCCGAAATCGCCAGTCCGGCATATATTTTGGCCAGTCCGGATTTATAAGCTCCTATTTCTTTTCCATAAACAATTTCTCCAACAACCTCGTTCGGGTCGATCGGAAGAGTGTTTAAATCGTCGGTACATGATGTTATAAACAGGGCGCCCAGTACAGCTGTCATAACAGCCAGACATTTATATTTTATTGATTTCATACTTGTGATCTGTTTAATGAGTTAGAAATTAAGGCTTAATCCCAGCATGTGGATACGCGGGCGAGGGTATATGTTGTTATCGATACCGTCGTTGTTGAATTCAGGGTCCAGTCCTTTATATTTGGTTATAATAAAAGGATTCTGGAGCGTAGCGTATAAACGCGCCGATTCGAGGCCTTTAAGCGGTTTGAGGAATGTATATCCCAAAGAAATATTATCCATTCTCAAGAAGGAGGCGTTTTGGATATAATAATCGGACATGAATTGAGCCTGGTTGAAATCAGTATATGTCGCGCTGTTTACCCTGTTTTTCAGGAAGCCGGTCGGGTCCATTAGCCATGCGCCTCCATAAGCTTCGCGGTTTGATTGTATATTGTTGTATACATAGTTGCCGAAGCTGGCGCGTAGAGCGAAATTAAAGTCCCAGTTTTTGTAGGAGAGCTGCGAAGAAAGTCCCATAAACATGTCGGGGCTTGCCTTTTTGTATGGCCTTGGATCTTCGCCATCTATGACGCCGTCTTTGTTTTGATCTACATAGGCTCCTTCAATCGGTTTCCCATCGGCGTCATAGATCTGTTTGTATACATAAAAAGAACCGTATGGAGAACCGGTATGATGCACCAGTATCTGGTTGCCGGTGCCTCCGGTTATGCCTCCCCATCTGAATATACTGCCTGGATCGGCGGACAGTCTGGTAATTTCATTTTTATTCCAGGAAACATTGTAAGCGAGCGTCCAATTTATATCGTTGGTTTCTATGGGACGGGCGGTTACGGTGAATTCCATACCTTTATTTTCCATATTCCCGATGTTGGTCAGCAGGACGTTGCTAAAGTTCGAGCCTGCGGCGACAGGAATTTCATTCAGCATATCGTTTGTTTTCCTGTAATAAAGGTCGATAGCGCCGGATATGCGATTTCTTAAAAATCCGTAGTCTAAACCTATGTTGCAAGTAGTCGTTTCTTCCCATTTAAGTTCCGAATCATAGGCGCTCGGGCGGATCAACTGTATTTTTTCATCTCCCCAATAGTAATTTGCTCCCGGCTTGCTGTATTGGTATTTGGACATATAGGGATAATCTCCGTTTCCCAGGTTTTGTTGTCCTGTAATACCATATCCCAAACGAAGCTTCAGGTCGGAAAGCAAGTTCCGGTTTTTCATGAATGCCTCTTCCGTTATTCTCCATGCAAGCGCCAATGAAGGAAATAATCCCCAACGATTGTTATCCTTGAAACGGGAAGAACCGTCGTTGCGAAGAGTCGCCGTCAACAGATAGCGGTTTGCAAATGCATAATTGAAACGGCCAAAGAAAGAAACCAGGTAGCTTTCCGTTTTAAAACTATCTCCTTCCTTGTAATATGCTTCGCCAAATTCATGCCGCTTCGCTTCCGAATACGGATATATATTCGATTCGGATCTATAGAAATATTGCCATGAATAACCGGCCATTACATCAAATTTATGCCGGCTGATCTCTTTTACGTAATTCAGATAGAGATCCATTAAATGATTCTTTTTCAGCTGGTCATAATTTCTGGATTCGCCGAATCCTCTTTTAAAATTTCCCTGCACCCAGCTCATGGGCGAATTGTCGGCTATGGTGATCCATCCTATACTTTTGGATATATCGTACCCCAGGTTTAGATTTGCTCTGAGTTCGGACAAAAAGTGCATCTTGTAATCGAACTGTATGTTTCCTATACTTCTTCTCACTCTGGAGGCGTCTCTTTTTTCGTTCAAAAAAGCGACGGGGTTGGTTAATCCTATATCAATGGGAGTTCCGTCTTCTTTAAGAGACATGTAATACCCGTTGCCGTATTCGCTGTTGTCGCTGTAAACGGGTTGTGTCGGATCAAATTCTACGGCTGAACCGATGGCGCCGGCGTCGGCATAACGGTTTGTATTGTATATGCCTTTTACGCTTAACTGAACGCTCAGATGATTGTCAAGGAATTTGGGGCTTAGGTTTATCGCTCCTGTCCAGCGATCCAGGTAAGATGTTTTCAGTATGCCATTCTCGTTCGTATAACCGATCGATACGCGATAAGGTATTTTTTCGGCCATTGCTCCGGCCACGCTGAGGTTGTGGTCTGTACTGAAAGCTGTGCGGAAGATCTCATCCTGCCAGTTTGTATTTGCAGTTCCTAAAGCCGCTACTTGAGGGCTGTCTTCCGCATATTTGGATTTAACAAAACTTCTGAAAGCGTCGGCGCTCATAATGTCGATGTCATCGGTTTTGCTGCTTACGGAGAACGTTCCGCTATAATTGACTTTAAGTTTTCCTGCGCTGCCTTTTTTGGTAGTGATGATGATTACGCCGTTTGAAGCCCGGCTACCGTATATGGCTGCCGCCGAAGCGTCTTTTAGTACCGAAAAGCTCTCTATGTCATTCGGATTTACGGATGCAAGAGGATTTGCCATCCCGTTTATGGCTGTGGTATTGTCTACCGGAACGCCATCTATGACAATTAGAGGATCGTTGCTTGCTTTCATCGAAGACCCGCCGCGTATACGGATCTTTGCGGCGGATCCCGGCGCACCTCCATCCGTGATGATACTTACGCCCGGCGCTTTGCCAATCAAGAGGTCGGAGGCCGATGTTGCCATTCCTTTGGCCAGGCTGTTAGCCGAAATTGCAGTTACCGAGCCGGTCAGATCTTCTTTCTTTACGCTGCCGTAACCGATTACTACAACCTCTTTCAGGAGTTCGGTATTTTCGCCAAGTACGATATCTATCTGTGTTTTTCCGGCAACAGGTATTTCCTGCGTTATAAATCCCAGATATGAAAAAACCAGTATTCCGTTTTCCGGCGCTTTTAGTTCGTAGTTTCCGTCCGGATCTGTTACAGTACCTACGGTTGTGCCTTTAACGACAACGCTGCCGCTGATTACAGGCTCGCCGTTGTTGTCTTTCACTTTCCCTTTCACTGTGACGTCGCCGCTTTGGGCATACATACCCGATGACAGGATAAATATTCCTGACACAATCATCAGGAATACTTTTATGCATCTGTTATTACTCTTTCTTTCCATGCGAAACAATATTAAGGATTAACGTTAAATTTATATTTTGGTTTCTTTTCATTCCGAGATCGAGATCAAGATCAAGATCTTGCTTTGTATTCCGGTTTTTGATATGCTCGGGTAAACATCAGTCACAGTTTTTATCGGATATCGACAGGATTTTCATTGCATGATCATAATCGACAGGCAATAATTTTAGTATCTGTTTAAATTTTCCGGAAATATGATCTTGAGATATAAAACGGGCTGTTTTTCAGTCAAAAAGATGTAGAGACGTGGCGCGCCACCTGTACAAACGATAAAATTTCCGACAAACAAAGAGCCGTTTTAGAGTCAAAGCGCTTCATTGACTAAAATTTAAACAGTTTCTTGAATTTCACCTCATGTTTTTCCATACTTTCATGTGTTACAATTTGTTTTTAACGGTCATAAGAAACACGCAACATATTGGCTACTCCGAACGTTGTTTCATGCTCTTTAGGGCTACTTTTGCATGCTCGTTTCATGGTTAATCAAATCATAACACAAAGATGGGGAGTTGCATTATGTTTCGATGTATAAAAATGTATAAATATTATCATTTTGTTATGCAAACGATTGCAAATAAGCGGTTTCTTATACGTTCCCATTGATTTTTAGTAGCTTTTATAGTTGTATTCAGATTATTTATCGTATAATTTTGTTAAAATCCAATCAATATTCCATGCATTCACGGCAATAATGAAATATTTAAATATAAAACAATTTATCGGCAGAGAATGTTCTCTGTAAAGACAAGTTCCGGACACAATTCCGAAAGGACGGTGAGAAAGTCTGCAAAAGATCCGCGTAATTCCGTCTGTCCGGAGCGCCGTTTTTTGCACGCAGATGACGCGGATTGAAAGGATGAGCGCAGATTATGGACGGCGAGGGCGCCGCATCTTCGAGCGAAATTTTCAGATAGCGATTCTCTCCTGCAACAGCAATTCATTGACTTGACACCGCAATGTCAAAGCGTCCGTTCGCAAAGAAAGCGCAGAGTACGCAAACAAAAATTCAATTTATTTTCTACTGTATTTCTTTATCCAATCAAGCAATAACAAGCATCCGGGGCCTTCTACCGCTCCGTGGTCAAAACCTTGAACTTCGTATAAGACCGCATCTTTGTTTCCGAATGATCTCAAAATTGCTTCGAGATGCAGATTTTCTTCATAGCGGGCGGTCATTTCCAGATTGCGGTCTCCCGATATTAACAGAGTGGGCGGGATGCCTGCGCGAGCCTGATTCAACGGGGCATAGGCGTCAATTAGCGGAATATTTTGAGGTATGCGGCGTTCTTTGCGTATCGTATAATGCGTGTTGGTTTGGCCGCTTACAGGAACCAACCCTCTGATTTTATCCGCGTCGATGCCATGTTTGTCGAGGTAGCTTTTATCCAATCCTACCATCAGGGCCAGGTATCCTCCGGCAGAATGTCCCGATACATAAATTTCATTCGCGTCGCCTCCATAAGAAGCTATATTTTTGAAGACCCAGGCCACCGCGGCGGCGGCGTCTTCCGTATATGCCGGATTGGTTGCATTGGGACTCAGGCGATAGTTAGCAGCTACTACGGCTATTTCTTTATTTTTCAGCTCGTTTGGTATATGTTTCTCTCCTGCTTCCAATCCTCCGCCATGAAACCAGACCACTACGGGATAATCTGTTTTGTCCGCAGGATAATATATATCGAGTTTGCAGCGTTCCCTACGGTAGGCGTCCGTTTCAGCGGCGTCAATGTAAGATATGTCCTTTATTGATTTATATTTATCTTGTGCGCTCGACGGGATCACATAAAATAAAAGGATTGCAATCAGGTATTTTCGCATGGCAAAAGTATTTCCGGTTAAATATTTATGGCGGATCTGCGTTAATAACTACGGGATTACAGGCCGGGTTCGATATGCTCTTTTATTATCCCGGCGATTTCTTCAAATTCGGATCTTTCCAGCTTTACTCTGGGATTGGAGAGGATCATGTCCGATTCCTTATTCACGGGAATCAGGTGTATATGCGCATGAGGCACTTCCATGCCTATAACCATAATTCCTACGCGTTGGCATGAAACGGCTTTCCGTATAGCATCGGCAATCTTTTTGGCAAAAACGTTGATTTCGCCTAAAGCGGTATCGTCCAAATCGAATATATAATCCACTTCCTGTTTGGGAATAACCAGAGTATGGCCTTTAGCCAGAGGATTTATATCAAGGAAAGCAAAGAACTTTTCATTCTCGGCCACTTTGTAAGAAGGTATCTCTCCGGCTATTATTTTACTAAAGATACTTGCCATAAGTTTTTACAGGGATATGTTTACAATTTCGAAACTCATCATTCCCGAAGGAACTTTTATTTCGGCAATATCTCCTACCTTTTTCCCCATAAGGCCTTGTGCGACAGGAGTACTTACCGCAATCTTGTTTTCTTTCAGGTTTGCTTCACTTTCAGCCACGAGGGTATACGTCATTTGCTGATTGTTCTTTGTGTTGCGTATGGTTACTTTGTTAAGTATCTGTACCACATCGGTTCCGATGGCGTCTTCGTTAATCAGCCGGGCGTTTGCCAACAGACCTTTCATTTGGGCTATTTTGGCTTCCAGCAGTCCTTGCGCCTCTTTGGCCGCGTCATATTCGGCGTTTTCCGACAGATCCCCCTTGTCGCGGGCTTCCGCTATCTGTTTAGAGATGGCAGGTCTTCCGCTCTCAAGAGCGTTAACTTCTTCTTTCAACTTTTTGTAACCTTCTTCGGTCATGTAAGTGATAGCCATAGTAATTAAAAATTAAATTAGTTAGTGACTATTGTTTCTATTGTTTTTTTAAGCGACAAAAAGAAAAAGAATCCTTGCCGATAGGCCAGAACTCCTTTTCCTTCTTCAAACTTATGTAAACAAAGGTAATGAATAAATTTTATATATTCAAAATATTTGCCGGTTTTTTATAATAATTTTTGTACTTCCGAGGATAAATCGTCTGTGGATAATATTCTTTTGACGATTTCTCCTTTTTTGTTGACTATGAAAGTGGTAGGGAAACCCTGTACGTTATATTTGGTCAATAATTCCGATTCCAGTGACTTGTCGTCTCTTACACAGATCCAGGGCAGGTTTACAGCGCTGTTTTGCCAGGCGTGCACATCCGTGTCGAACGAAACCTGATATACTTCGACATTCCCTTTGTTTTTTGAATAAACCTTGTTTATCAACATATTATGAACGGGAGAGAAGTTTGTTTGATATGCTGTAAAGTCAAGTATGACCACCTTTCCTCTTGATGACGACAGGCTTGCGTTTTTGTTGTGCATATCGGGTAGCGTTATATTGTAATATGCGCTGTGGTCTGTGATCTCCGATGTCGCTATTTTGTCTATTGCGGCTTTTTCGTTTGTCATTTTACGAATTTCGGACAGTGCGGCCAAGGTAAAGTTTTTTAAATTGGCTGTACGCGGCGACGTCGGATATTGCGTATCCCATACCGTAGCTATTGCCTGGAAGGCCGATATGTCTTTTTTATCATAGGGATCAAAGATCAGGTAGTTGTCTACTTTCTGAAAAAGGGCGAAATAAGCCGCTAAATTCTTATAGCCGGAATATATCAGCTCTTTGGCTTGCTTCTTGTATTCATTTACGCCGGCTTGTACCGACGCTATGTATTCATCCTGGGATATGTCTTTGTTTTCATATTTCTTTTTCAGTTCGGAGAACGTTTTGCTCAACTTGTCCTGGGCCAGTACAATATCTTTTATTTTAGCCGAACCGTCGGAGCCTTCTATTGTGTAATCCAGCGCAAACGTTTCTTTAGGCGCCTTTACGGTAATTGTTTCTATCGAATCTACAGCCAGATTGATTGTTTGGCCGTTCAGCCTTAACAGGTAAAATTCCGGATAGCCGGTATTGGTTTCCACAAATTTGAAATTGCCGTCTTTGTCTAATTTCACCGAATCTATTACAGTTGTTTCGGTAAGAGATCTTTTTGCCAGATAGAGCACGGTTGTATCGGCATTGCTGATTTTCCCCTCGATGGTGAATTGAGGCTTGTTGTCTTTACAGGATGAAAATGCAAGGAAAGCAATAACGGAAATTGTGAATTTTGATAAAAGAAACGTTTTCATATATATCATGTGTATATAATTTGTTTTTAACGGTCGCATAGAACTCGCAAATTGGCTCCGCCGAACCTTGTTCCATGCTCTTTGGCGCTGCTTTTGCATACCCGTTTCATTATAATTTCAGAATAGCAAAGATATTAATTATAATGATATTTTTCGGTTGGATATAAAATTATATTCGCTTTCCCGTAAATAAGAGTGAAAACCGCATTGCATTTCGTAGAGCGAGGCCTGTTTTATAAACGTAATGAAGGCATACGGATATGCCAACAGGGAAATATCAGGCAAATACGCCCAATCCGGACAGGAGTTGTACCGTAAAAATATTTGTGGAAAATCTGACAGTTTCAGAATAATATCCTGTATATTTGCGGTATAAATAACGGTTTCGCTGTCCGGTAAAAAAAATAAAATAAAAAAACACGTGAATATATTTGGAATGTAAATAATAGTTTTCTACTTTTGCAGCCGCTTTACCACCAAAAGGCAACCCGGAGACGGGGTATTTGCAGGGTGAAGAAGAACAGAGATCTTTGAATAATTGAAATAACAACATTACAGAGTGTAGTACGGGGATCGATCGACGATGAACAGTTGTCGACCGGTTCAAAAAAAAGCCGGAGACGGCCAAAGGGTGACTACCGTCAAAAAAAACTGTAAAACCACAGTAAAAAAAGCTTGAACGGGATCGAAAGACTAAAAAACAGAAATATACAAAGAAGAGTTTGATCCTGGCTCAGGATGAACGCTAGCGACAGGCCTGACACATGCAAGTCGAGGGGCAGCATGGGGTA
>JAISSD010000187.1 GCA_031273295.1 Prevotella sp. | reverse complement strand
GCCAATAAATTCAGCAGCCCGCCAACAGGAAATATACTTCCCGTTGGTTATAAATCAAGACTGTATCCGTGTTCGGGAATTGCCCTGTCCGCAAATACATTCAATCCAGTGGCTGCTTTCTTTCCCGCTGCCGGGTTCCGTCGCTACACTGACGGCGCGCTGGGCAACGTAGGCGCCGAAGGCAACGGCCTCTCGTCTTCGCCACTTGGTTCAAACGCATACTCCATGGAGTTCACCAGTGGCGTCGTGAACCCTGGCACCACCGGCGACCCTCGGCCGTGGGCTTTTCCCGTCCGTTGTGTTAAAGAATTTATTTTGGTTTTTTATAATCAAACAGAAAGCGGAAGATGGTATCTACAGTAATCAGTAGACGTGACGCGCCACGTCTCTATAAATCCCGCGTTTTTGTGAAATTATTATGGCACAGGACAATATGTTCTCCAAAATTCACGAGATGGATTTTGGAGAACCGGCGCTATTGAACAAATCTCGAAAATGCTGCAAATCACAACGCCGGAACTATATTGACTGTAAGCCCCAACTCATTGACAATTCTATAAAATGTAGCTACACTGGGTACAGTTATTCCCCTCTCGATACGGGATATATAAGATTTGTCCGATCCTATCCGTCCGGCAAGTTCACTTTGTGTTAACCGTGCATTTTTCCTCGCGTCCAGCAATATCTGACCGGCATAAAAAGCGTATGCTTCTTCGTCAAATTTTGCCCTTTCAGGCGTGCCGGGCGCTCCGTACCGGGCAGCAAGAACATCACTGTAATTTCTGATTTTGTGATCGTTTGTTTGCATAATAGTCCTCCTTTATTTTTAATGCCTTGTCTATCTCTCCTGTCGGAACCTGTTGCGTTTTCTTTTGAAAGCCATTGAATAACACAACAACCTTTTCCTCGTCAAAAATGAAAAATACACGGTAAATATTACGTCCATATTCCATACGAAGCTCATACACGCCGTCACGTATGAACTTTACAAACTTTGCCGGAACTCTATCCCGTGTTTCAAGCAACGAGATTATAATCCAGTTTTACAAGTTCCCCGGGCGAAAGCGTTTCTATAAAGCGCTCAAAATAACCTCCGTATGTAATGACTGTTCTTTTCACGGCACAAAGATACGGATAATTGTATAATTGTACAACTTTCCATCACTGATTTTTTATTGCAAGTCGAAACAATTCCTTGATTTCCTCAACCTCCCATCATGACGATCCTTGCGGCAATTTGAATTGAATTGAAAATCGACGCAGTCAAAATCGGCGGAGCCAAAATCGACGCCGGTAAACGCACCCGAACATACTTTTTTTCGGCAGGGTGAGAAACAGGCCAGAGGTCTTTAATTTGAAGCGTAGCGACTGGAGGTAAATGCGACCCCTCTCCACTCAACCCCGACAGCGGGCTGAATGGATGATTCAAGGAAAAAACCGGGCGTCCCACTTGATACCGTGTCCGGCAGGTGCATTGCATCCAGGGCTACCATCACATATAAGGGAGAAAAGGGAGAAGTTAAAATTCTTCCCCTCCGTTCTTTGTCTGTATTTTGTTTGTATTTTTGTTATTAATAATTTTCAACAGTTAATGATTATGACAACAGTTAGTTTGCATACAAGAAAAAAAAGGTTATTAATACCATTAATAACATGAACAGTTCAAATTTAGAAAAACCTGAAACTTATTTAAACAGGCTGGTAAATAAACCTTGTCAATTTTCGGTTGGAGATATTGTGGAGAGAATAGAGCGAGGAGAAAAAGAGATGGAGATGGGAGGAGGCATTGAAATTGATAAACTCAGAATGTTATGTCCACGTAATAAATGAAAGTAAAATTTTTATCATTGGCAAAAAAGATTTGCTTGATATCTTTGATTATTACGAAAAGGAAGAAAAGAACCCGGAATATGCGATAGCTGTCTACAATGATATCCTGGACGAAGCTGAAATAGGGGCGCATCTGTATTTATGATCGCCTGTGCATTTCGGGTGGTTTTCCTGTCCCGAACCCTGGTTTATGGCCAAGGCTGAAAGCAAGTCCCGCAGGGACGGCACTTTATAACCCGGGTTCGAGACAGGGTGAAACCTCCACGAGATTTGGGTTTTATACAGAAAACAAAGAAAAAACCGAGCCCGGAGTTTCATCAGCGGTAACACCTGATGGAAGAGTGGCCAATAAATTCAGCAGCCCGCCAACAGGAAATATACTTCCAGTTGGTTATAAATCAAGACTGTATCCGTGTTCGGGAATTGTCCCGTCCACAGATACATTCAATCCAGCGGCTGCTTTTTTCCCGCTGCCGGGTTCCGTCTCGACAGTAACGGCTTGCTGTACTACGTAGGCAACTACGGCGCCTACTGGTCGTCATCGCCGAGCAGTAGTTCGAGCGCTTACGGTCCTGACTTCGACGGTGGCAGCTATGTGGACCCTTTCGACCCCGACACTCGGCCGTACGGATTGAGCGTCCGTTGTGTTAAAGAATTTATTTTGGTTTTTTAATCAAACAAAAGCGCAAAACATGTATCGGCAGTAGCAACACAAGTTCTTTGACTTACTGTGACAATTAATCAAAACATACAAATCCCGTCCTTTCAGAGTTTGATATTCGACTGCAGGGGCGCCCTGTTTGTGGTCGCCTGTGTATTCCGGGCGGTTTTCCTGTCCCGAACCCTGGTTTATGACCAAGGCTGAAAGCAAGTCCCGCAGGAACGACACATAAAAAACACTTTCAAAACTTCGTTCAAAAAATATCACCGCAGGCAGTTTTCTTATGCAAAGATGCAAAAGGAATCCTTTGTGCCCTTTGTGATACACTTTGTGTTCTTTGTGTTAATGAATTTGGATGGAGGCCTTTAAATCGACAGCGATGCGGCGGAACTGTATGGCGTGGCAACAATGCGTATCAACGAAGCGGTAAAAAACAACCCGGACAAGTTTCCTGAAGGGTATATATTGGAATTGAA
>JAISSD010000074.1 GCA_031273295.1 Prevotella sp. | reverse complement strand
ATGACATTATTGAAAATCCATATATCCTCTATGAAAAAACCCGTCTTTTGGAAGAAAATTACCGGTTTGGAATAGGCCAGATTGATTTAGCCATGTTTCCCGATAAAATAATTAAAGATGCATATCACATAAAAAAGCCAAGTTTGGTAAGAAACGCCGATGACAAAAGGCGTCTGCGGGCTATTATTACTTCAATTCTTGAAAATGCTGCAGCCCACGGCAGTACGGTTGTACTGCTTGAAAATCTAACAGAACAGGTTAATAACTTTCGCTCTGACGTTGAAGCGCTGGATACAAAAATTTTACAACAAACGATTATCGCAATTGATGAATCAGGATTTTTTGAGGACGTTGTAACCAAACAGGCTGTCAAAATCATTGGTGAAGATGCAGAGAAAGATAGTATTTCCTACAAACTGTATCGTCTTGTGAAAATTGATACAAAAATAAAAGAGTTTGTTAACATGCGTTTACAAAGCAAACTAGATATATCTGACGAATGGGAAAAAATTCTTGATTCTGTTCTAAAAGAGCAAAAACAGTCTGGTAGCGAACACGAAAAATTATCCCGCACAGAGAAAGTCGAAGCAATAAAAAAAATGGCCCAGGCAAGAATATCCGTATTAACAGGCGGTGCGGGAACCGGTAAAACAACGACTTTGGTCGCCCTGTGCAAAAGTGAACACATACGAAACGAAGGGATTCTGGTATTGGCGCCTACCGGAAAGGCCCGTGTGGTCCTTAGCCAAAAACTTACGGAAAAAGATATAAGAGAACACAATGCGTTTACCCTTTTTCAATACTTAAGAAAAACACAGCATTGCGATCACCATACATGGTCCTATTACCTTTCAGGCAGACAAGACGACGCTGTTCCTCAAACGGTAATAATTGACGAATGTTCAATGCTTACAGAAGAAATGTTTGGCGCCCTGGCCGAAGCCGTATTTTTCGCAAAACGGGTCATTTTTGTCGGCGACCCAAATCAATTGCCGCCCATAGGATCCGGTAAACCGTTTTTTGAGCTTGTAAGTTCGCTAAACAGTATGGAAGGACAACCGTTCTTTGCGGAATTAAAAATTTCCAATCGTCAAAAGAAAAGTTCTCAAAACGATGAGCGTTTAGATATTGAGTTGGCTAAATTGTTTACCGAAAACCAACAAAAAGAAGCGGGAGAAGATATATTTGACCGTATTGCGCAAGACAATGAAAATATTGAATTCCGCCGTTTCGATAATGTCAGTGAAATCCAGAGTCTGGTTTTCAATACTATTGTTAACGCAACCGAGATGGTAGACGAAAGTGATATTGATGGATTTGATGTTTCTTTGGGCGGAGCCAATAACGGCGAATGGATGAATTTAAACCATGCAAACAATATTGAAGACTGGCAAATCATTTCTCCTTATCGGAACGATAGTGTATCAGGTTCACTGACTCTTAATAGATACATTCATGAAAAGTACCGGCAGAATAAAATTTTGCCCGGGCAGAAATTCAAAAAAAGAGTAACACGACACCCTCTCGGTTCGGATGCAATACGGTATGGGGATAAGGTCATCAATATCAGAAATCAAGACCGTAGTTTATGTATGCAAGGTTATCCAAAAGAAGGATGTGAAAATTATATTGCCAATGGTGAAATTGGGATAGTTAGTTTTCTCTGGGAGAAACCCAAAGCAAAACAGAATACCCATCAAATTATCTTTTCGTCACAAAAGGATTATAACTATAATTTCTTTAGCATAATCACCGATGGGGAAAGTGATTTAGAGCTGGCCTATGTCCTGACGGTACACAAGGTTCAAGGTTCCGGATTTCTGAAAACCATATTTATCATAAATGAACCTGAAAATGGTATGAACAGTTTCCTTTCCAGGGAATTGATTTATACGGCATTGACACGACAATCCGATAAGGTCTATATCTTATACAACAAAGATCCATCGGAAATAAAAAAGTATTCCGATTCTTACCAATCAGATTTAGGAAGGAGGCTTACGAATTTATTTTCCGATACTGTTATACGGGAATTTGAAGGAGGATGGTATGACAATGGCCTTATTCATGTTACCACAAAAGGGGAAAAAGTCCGTTCCAAGTCAGAAGTTATAATCGCGAATGAATTATATCATGCCGACATTAAATACGTGTATGAAAAGGAATTGCCCTTAAGTGACGGCACAAAATGGCATCCCGATTTCACTCTCCGATTAAAAAATGGGGAAGAAATATATTGGGAACATCTTGGAATGTTAGGTAACCGTAATTACAACAACAGATGGGAATATAAAAAAGAAATTTATGCTAAAAATGGCATTACTGAGAGCAATGGAAAATTAATAACAACGCAAGACGATGTTTACGGTGGGTTTAATTCCATAAAAGTAAAAAAAATTATCGCCAATCTTGTATTTGTCAAGGAGTCCGCCCATGCCAAAATCTAAAAAACCCACCGACACTAGCAAGCTTCGTCAAGTAGACGCATACACCCACGATGAACATGACAGGAAAAACATACCTCCCGTAGGCATGGCCCAATACGACATAGCGGCCAGCCCGGAGAAAAGGTATGATTATGACCCTCACATAGACCCGTCACTGCAATGGGCGGGGAAAAAAGAGGGGATGTCATTCACTGTTCCTACTTCCTCGATTCATATACACGAATCCATAAAGCCGCATAAAATAATCCGAACCGTTCAAGCCCAAGATACCAGTAATCCCGGCAACCAAAGCTATTTTGAATTTTTTGAATCCGATGAGGACCGGAACAAACGCCGCTCGGAAGCAATAGAGTTTTATCAACACGGTGTGGACTGGACAAACCGCCTCATTGCGGGGGACAGCCTTGTCATCATGAATTCCATGCTGGAAAAGGAAGGCATGGCCGGACAAGTGCAGATGGTCTACATAGACCCGCCCTACGGCATAAAATACGGCTCCAACTTCCAGCCCTTT
>JAISSD010000008.1 GCA_031273295.1 Prevotella sp. | reverse complement strand
CGCCGATACGTTTGGAATTGCGTATAACCCGCGAAGTGTGTACGCCGGAGCCCAAAAGACAGCCGGCATATTCTGCTATAAAAGCGGCAATTTCTTTCATTTTCTAAGGATTGTCATTCTTAATATAACTTTTTAGTTTCCCCTCTTTGGAAACTAAGGAAACTATAAGTTTCTTTTGTTTCTTCTATTAACGGTATCTTGCCCTCTATCAAATCTTTTGTGAATTGCAATTTCTTTTCAACATAAACCGAAATGTAATCTACAAACGGCAGTATCTGTTCGACAGTGGCGTTTGCGCCGTCGTAAGGTAAAGAGCCTACTGTTTTGTCGCATTTGGCCAACGCGTCCAGGTAGTTGCGGCTGTCGGCTGTGGGTATCACGATCATCGGGAAGCCGTGTCGATAGAGAATATAATTGACTAACAGGCGGGCTATTCGTCCGTTGCCGTCTTCAAAGGGGTGGATACGGATATAGCGGTAATGAAAAAGCGCCGCCAATTCAACAACTCGTCGAGGCAAAAGATTTTTTGCTCTTACCAATTCTTCTTCCTCGCGATACCATGCGACCAAATCAGCCATTAGCGAGGGCGTTTCTTCGGGTGAAGCATAATCAAATATCTCTCCGGAGGGAGTAATGACCGAATTTGGACGGGTTTTGTAAACGCCCGCATGTATCAGATAACGATATTCGCCATCATGGCTCGTTTTGTAAAAATCGCCTGCAAGAATGGTCTTATTGAGTTCGCGGATAAAGTGTTCGGAAAGCGGTCGTTCTTTATCCAATGCCTCGCGTATAGTCATTTGTAAACCAACATTCGACGCTTTCATCTCTTCCAAATCGCGCATCAATGCTTCGCCCTCCACTCTGCCGAACAGAAGCAACAGTTTTGTCTGTCCATAAGTCAGCGTATTGCCCTCCAAATGATTGGTATTATAATTGAAATCAATCATAAACTGCTGGTCCATTCGGTGTTGCAACTCTGGTTTCAAGGGCTGTACCGACTGCCAGTGTTTCAATAATTTCTCTATTGTATTCATCTCTTTCAATGCTCAATTGATTGATTCGTCTATTTCTTCGTTAATAATCAACTTCCATTTCTTATCCATTTCAAAATCAGATAGATTTTTTTGAGGGGCTACTCTCAATGGGTATCGGTTGAATTTAATAGCGGCCTCTCTTGATTTTCTTTCTATTACGCTTGCCAAACCATCATGTCCAAGAGTTTCAAGCAAATAGCCTAACCGTTGAATAATTGCGGCATCGAACAATCTCATGGAGTGAACATCTATATGATCAAAATTCAGCGTTTCTGCCAGTTCGTTTAAAACGGTTGCTGCGCGGTTTAATCCACCTACGTTTTTTGCGTAAATGATTAAATCAAAAGCGGTTAGTTCCGGTGTGGAAACATTGATATAACCGTTATTCGTCATCATTTGTGTTACCAGTTGATACGGAATGTTTTTCTTTGTGACAAAATTAATTTTCACATCTTTTTTTACTTTGCCGCGGAGATTACCGGAATTGGTGATAATGGTAAATTCTTGCGGTTGTTGATGCGAAGCGCCCTGCAATGCCGCCGCACTCAGTAGCGCCATATAATATTCTTTTCCTAAATGCTTCATTAATTGGTCGATATATTCTATCGGCGGCACAATGCCTTTTAGCCCATATTCAACAGGTACGATGACAAAAAAACCATGCCAGACCGATTGTATTTTACCATTTGCTACCAACCGGTACAGCGATTTTCTTATAGCTGCAAGTGAAAGATGGGGAAATTGTTTTTCAACTTCCTGTTGTGAGAATACGATTCTGCCTTTTTTCGGCAGGGCATCGATCCAATATCTTACTTTACTATATTGTTCCATACTGTAAATATGAATGAGTGCAAAGATACCATTTTTATTCAAATCTGCAAAATATACCATTTTATGGCATAAAATGCAGATTTGAGATTTTCATTTTATCTTGGTCCAATGAACCGGTCTCCATTAAAATGGATCATGTGGTCAGGATTATCTGCTATCCAGACCTCCGTTTCCCATGCTATATTTGCAACATGTTTTCTAAATTCTGATTTGTCCGGAAACGCTGTTACATAGATTTTACCGACTTTTGAATCTTTTAGAAATTCTTCCAACTCAAGTATTCGTTTCGGAGATACAGTCCCATGCGATGTAACTACTTCTATCAAAAACAGCCATTCCCTTGATTCATCATAAATCACAATATCCGGTAATTTACTGTGTTCGGTAATTGGAATGTCAATTTTTTCAAGTTCCTCTTTATCGACATAAAGGCCTTTATTGGCAGTATCGCCTAAGTACAATATTTTTGCCCCACCTGCAAAGCGAGGCGCAAATTGTTCAATCACTGCTGCTTGCACTTCATTATGTTTTCCGGCTGAAAGTTTGACCTCTTCTCCTTCGACAATTACCGGAACCAAGGTCATAGCACGTTCTTTTTCGTAGGCGGCAGTCAATGTTACAACTTTCTCTTTGAAATCAGCCACAGCAGCTTCCCATTCTGTCGTCCCATATTTTTGTATGACAGACAAGGCTACATCTGAAACAGCATAATGTGCTTTAGGACTGTTTACCGGCAAATCCGGCTCATCAGGGTTATAATCGGCAATCCTACCCTGTACAAATTGATGTAAAACCTGTCGCCTGAAAGTTTCTCGTGTATTGGGTGCATAGCTCCTATGATAAGTATCTGTTACAAAACTCATAACACCTTTTGTTACACCCAGGCTTTGGCTGCTTGCCTCCGACCAATTATCCATTTCTGTTATTCCACACAATGCAAGTAACGTTAGCGCCGACATCTCATTTTGCTGTGCCGCCGGCAATCCTAATGCTTTCAATATCTCTTTCGCTTCTTCTATTTTACTCATTATGATGCAATTTCATTCAGTTGGAAAAAACGATCTACTACCTCGCTCACATTTTCTAGCGAAAAATTATTACGCAATATCAACATGTTACCTATTTCTTTTATTATTTCCAGTGGCGGCATGGGCATTGCCCGCAGTTCCGTTGCGCTTACATTTACATTCCCGTTAAAGGTTCGGAAATAAGTATCAAAAAGATTGCTGTTCAACAGGGCTGCAATCCCCATGACCTCGGCTCTTTCCAAATGCCCTTTGGGACGATAGATGTAATTTAGTTTATTTTCAACGCCAATGCAATACGGACTGTCGGGCGACGAAAAATAGGGCGCGGCAATCAAGCGGCTTTTATCATCTTTGGAACTGAACCGGCGCAGGAAAATGTAATTTTTGTTTGGAATAAGATATGGTTTTGTCTGGTCGCAAATCTGGATATATTGCCCTTTATCCGACTTGTGTAGAGGATAATGTACCTCCATTTTTGTCACATTGTGCAGCCAGTACAGCGGAGCTAAAAAAACGGCGCCGTTTTCATGTATCTCCCTAATATAGTCTTTTGTCCGAAAAGCGACAACGGGACCTGTTGATATTTGTATGTCATATCGGTTCAGACTTCCATTCCAACTTTTAAATAAGTCGATGATCGATTCCTCATTCGTATTTATTGGGAGATGTATAATCTTTTCTTTTGATTTCAAATCAATCAAATCCTTTTGAAAATAGGCCTTTCTTTTAGATTTCCCTATATCGTGTAATCCAATGCAGGTAGAAACCGTGATTTCAGATTCATCTTCTGTGTTTGTTCTCTTTTTAGCCTTTAGTATCAATGTTTCCTGCAATACATTGTCCCTTGAGAATGTATCCTTGCGGGAATCAAATAAATGAATAAAATTCAGTTGTACGTACCGGAAAAAATAATCCCGAAATTGATTAAAATATCGGCCGGAGGTAAAGCTGCGCGGAACAATAAAAATCATCTCGGCGTCATTTTTCAACATACGGGTTGCAATGGCAAGAAATATGGCATAAATATTCGGTTGCCCGTTGATAATGATCTTTGCCGCCTTTACCCTGTTGTCGTCTTTAGACAATTTGAAATAGGGCGGGTTGGATATAATAAAATCGAATTTCTGTTTTCTGTTGGAAAAGTTAAGGTTGGACAAATTGAGACAATCATAGTTTTCCAGTATAAAATCATGCACACAAATGATGTATTGTAATGTCACTCCTTTATATGATAACCATTCCTTTAAATAAGACAAAGCCTTTTCCGACAACGAAATCAGATTACAATCTGTTTCATAAGCCACCAGGTTAACAGTCTCAATCGTTGTATTCCGGTTGACTATATGCTCAACTAATGCACAAGTCAGTATGGCAGTTCCACATCCGGGGTCTAAAATATCAATTTCCTTTTTATCTGTAGATGCCAAACTACCCATGAATTGGGCTATCTCCTGCGGTGTGAAGAATTGCCCTTTGTCTTTTTTGAATGTTTGCGACACGGTCGTCGTATAGGAAGCCCCCAACCTGTCGGCAAAACTGACAGGTCGCTCATTGTCAACAGGCTTTATATGTCTTGTATCATTCACATTCATGTTGCAAAGGTATCAATTATTATTGAGGTAGCCATGATTTTTTGACAAAGTGTCAAAAAGCGGAGCAAGGCAGCTCGTTTTAGCAAAGTGTCAAAAATGACCCCTCAAAAAGCGGGGTTTTTTGGCTGTGAATCTCCCTTTGGGTGGGAAAAAGGGCTGAATTTGAGGGTTTGAAAAATACGGTTTGTTAGTGATTTTGGGTTTAAAACACGAAAATGACAGTGAATGGGTGGGTTTTCCTTTCATTTATTTGCAATTTAACTGAAATTAGCATGAAAATGACAATTTCGATTAGTCAGAAAAAAGAGCGAAAACGGGCTGTAAAAAGTGTTGATTTAACGGAATTTTCCATAAGCTTAACAGATGTTGGGGATTTGTCGGCAGCACTTTCAGAAATGATGCTTATGTTTTCGGAAAAACATAAGCATGTTTTTGGGAAAACATAAGCATCATTTCCGGAAAATATGCTTATGTTTTTAGTGAACGAATGTAAATCGACCCCTAAAACAGGCATAATATTATATAAAACGCCGATTTTCGCCCTTTTTTCTGCCTCTTTTTGGAATGTTAAAGATAGTAAAGTGGCCTTTTGAGTTGACATAGTGTCAGAATTTAACGGTTGTTGGCATGAAAATAGTGGGATATTGCCCCCTGACTTGAGGCTTGTTTTGTTTTTTTAATATATGGTAAATTGGAATCCCCTGCAAGTGTCACTGTTTTACTTTTGGAAAACTTTTTCGCTGTCCGTAAATTTTAATTGCCTGTATTTGTGGTGATTGATTTTTATTTTGGGAAAACTTTTTATTTTTGTTGAAGAATAATTTCTCTTTTTCGGATAATATAGCCGAAAATTCTTTTACCTTTGCGGACATATTCGGTTCCGGTGTATATCGGATGAAAAGGGAACTCGGGTGAATGGGAAGGCGCGCACAACTGAAACGAGTCAGAAGGCCTGCCGTATAGATTTCGATTCACAGCTTTCGGGAGAAAAGATTTGTAAATTTAAAATTGTAACTAAATGATTCAGACAGTAGTAAAACGGGATGGGCGAATCGTCGGCTTCAACGAAGAGAAAATCAGGACAGCTATCCGCAAAGCCATGCTACAAACCGAAACGGGCGAAAACTCGTTCCTTATCAGGCAGATAACCGACCGTATCAGCTTCTACGGCAAAGAACAAATGACGGTGGAAGAGATACAGGATATGGTCGAGTTGGAGTTGATGAACAGTCCGCGTAAAGAGGTGGCCAAGAAATATATCGCCTACCGCGACCAGCGCAGCATTGCCCGGAAAGCCAAAACGCGCGACATGTTCCTGGAAATTATCGAAACTAAATCGAACGACATTACCCGCGAAAATGCCAATATGAATGCCGATACGCCGGCCGGTATGATGATGAAATTCGCCAGCGAAACGACCAAACCGTTCGTGGATGATTACCTCTTGACTCCCGAAGTGAAAGAGGCCGTCCGGCAAAACTACCTGCATATCCACGACAAGGATTATTACCCCACCAAAAGCCTTACCTGCGTACAGCACCCATTGGACAAAATTCTTCAACACGGTTTCAATGCCGGCCATGGCGAATCACGTCCGGCAAAACGCATTGAAACGGCCAGCATGCTCGGCTGTATTTCACTCGAAACGGCACAAAATGAGATGCATGGAGGGCAATCCATACCGGCTTTCGACTTCTACCTTGCTCCGTTCGTAAGACGTACTTTTATCGAAGAATTGAAATACATCGGACAAATCAACGGGGCAAATCACGAAAATCTTTACAATATTCCTCTCAACGACTATCTGTATGCTGAATTAGAAAGCTTGCAAGGCGACGAACGCATTGTGCAACATGCTATAAATCGCACGGTTAGCCGGGTACACCAGTCGATGGAAGCATTTATCCATAACATGAACACGATCCATTCCCGTGGAGGCAACCAGGTGGTTTTCAGCTCGATTAATTATGGGACGGATACCTCCGCCGAAGGGCGGTGCGTGATGCGTGAACTGCTGCTCAGTACGGACGAGGGGGTAGGGAATGGCGTAACGGCGATTTTCCCCATACAAATATGGAAAAAGAAACGGGGCGTGAGTTATCTGCCTGAAGACCGGAACTATGACCTCTACCAATTGGCCTGCAAAGTAAGCGCCCGCCGCTTTTTCCCCAATTTCCTGAACCTGGATGCGACCTATAACCGGCACGAAGAATGGAACGCAGACGACCCGCAACGCTTTAATTACGAGGTGGCTACGATGGGATGCCGCACCCGCGTTTTCGAGAATCGCTTCGGAAAGAAAACGGCCATAGGAAGAGGCAACCTCTCTTTTTCCACGCTGAACCTGGTTCGCATAGCGATTGAATGTCGGCAGGTTGAGGATGAACAGGAGCGGATTGGCCTTTTCTTCAACAAGTTGAACGAAATACTGGATTTGGCCGCCCTGCAATTACACCATCGTTTTGAATTTCAGAAAACGGCTTTGGCCAAACAATTTCCTTTGTTGATGTCTGTCCTGTGGGAGGGCTGCGAAAAGCTGAAACCGGACGATACGATCGAAAACGTGATTAACCAGGGGACGCTCGGCATAGGCTTCATCGGCCTTGCGGAAGCGCTTGTCGCACTGACCGGTAAGCATCACGGGGAAGACGAACATGCGCAAAAGCTGGGGCTTGAAATCGTGACGTACATGCGCGACCGCATAACGGAATTTTGCGAACGATATGCCCATAATTACAGCATATTGGCGACTCCCGCCGAGGGGCTTGCCGGACGCTTTACCCGTCACGATAAAAAGACATTCGGACTTATTCCCGGTATCACCGACCGCGAATATTACACCAATTCCAACCATGTGCCGGTCTATTACAGATGCAGCGCACACCATAAGGCGGAGATTGAAGCGCCCTACCACGAACTGACACGCGGTGGACATATCTTCTATGTGGAAATAGACGGCGACGCCACCCACAATCCCGAAGCGATTATGACCGTAGTCGATTTGATGGACAAATACAATATGGGGTATGCTTCGGTCAACCACAACCGCAACCGCTGCATGGACTGCGGCTACGAGAACGCGGCTTCACAGATGAACGACTGTCCGAAATGCGGCAGCAACCATATCGACCGTTTGCAGCGTATTACCGGTTACCTGGTGGGTACGACCGACCGGTGGAACAGCGCCAAATTAGCCGAATTAAACGACCGTATCATCCATGAATAGCCTCCTCTCCCTTTTGCAGGTGGTTGAAGACACCACGGTTGACGGCCCGGGGTTCCGAACAGCGATATATGCCGCCGGATGCCCGCGGCGCTGCCGGGGTTGCCATAACCCGCAGTCGTGGGAAATGGGGAATGGCTCCTTATGGACAATTGACGGCGTCATGGAAAAAATCATGAAATCGGCTTTTTCAAATGTCACGTTCTCCGGCGGCGACCCATTCATGCAACCGGCTGCATTTACCGGACTGGCCGAACGAATCCGCAGGGAGACCGACAAAACGATTTGGTGCTATACCGGCTATTTATACGAAGAGATACTGGCCACGCCAAAACTGGCACAGTTGCTTCCCCACATTGATGTATTAGTGGACGGCCCCTACATAGAGGCTCTCCGTGACGAATCGCTTCGTTTCAGGGGAAGCAGTAATCAACGGATTATAGATATTGCCGCTTCGCTGAATGTAGGGCGGATTATCCCTTTTGGAACGCTTTATAGCGGTCGGCAGCAGTTTGTAGGAGGGTTTCGGGGATGGAGCGGGGGACAAACAGAGAGGGGGTGACGGTGAATAATGGATTCTTTTTCAGGGATTTGTTCCAAGTGCCGACTACTTCGCCATGATGCACGATCATCGGATAAAATGTGCCCAGTTTGAAGACTTTGGGGTGATGCTCCAACGCTAAAATGGAGGTTCGGTCTTTGTAACTGATCAGGTATTCGTCATACGAGGGCAGAAAATAGACGGCGCTGCTTCCCGGCGACTCCCTGCACGCCTCGTGTACGAACAACGCCTGCCCTGCAAACCGGTCGGCAACCAATAGCGGCTCTATCAGATGGATAGCTTTCCTTGCCTCCGTGATGGATAGCCCCGACCACCAGGCGAAATCATACAAACTGGCCGGCGAATGGCTTCTGAAATACCTTTCGGCCAACTTAGCAAGGGACTCTTCTTTCGACAACTCCCTTACCGGAGGTACACGCTCTTCCAGCAGTGCGTAGGTAGGTTTCCGCCCTTTGTCGACGCCACTGCAAATAATCCCCTCCGTTTCCGCCCGTATCAGGAAATGATTCATCCGCGGACCATCCGCCACGATTCCCACCCTGTTTAGCTCCAGGGCTATCTCCTGCCGGGTCAGGCTTTTGTTTCCCTCCAGCATGTTCTCTATCAGGCGATTGGTTTTCGTGAACAGGCTTTCTGTTATTTCCAATTCCCTATCTCTCGATTGGGCAGCCGATTTGATATGCGCCGCCGACAGCTTCAACATCCAGCGTATATCTTCCGCCGGTACCAGATGCCAGGTAGGGCGCATGACGTGTGCACGCAGGATTCGCCCCTTTTCGATGGCCTGCTCTACGACCGCGCGGGTAGCGGACTTCAGCCGTACCCCCACAGCCCACTTACTCATCTCATAGTCTTGCGCCTGCACCGCCCCCATCCACGAAACAACCTCTTCGGGATGCTCAAACGCCGGCTCGTCCAATTGCTGGCTCGCCATCCGGATAGCCCTGATAATTAGTGTATCTTTCATCATGCAAATATGCAGAAATATCTGAGATAATGTTTATGTCATGTTGATTTTATCTGAAAAAATCGTACATTTGTGAAGTTGTACTTCCGTTTATCATGATAAAATGAAGTTTGTATTATGTATATCCGTATTTTAAAATTAGAAGAATCTCAAGATGATTCGTTGTTTCTATGGGGTGCAAGGCAAGTCGGAAAGAGTACCTTGCTCGAAACCCTGTTCCCTGGTATCCAGTATTATGATTTATTGAAAAGCGAAGAATTTGAACGTTTTTTTCGTCGTCCGGCTCTGCTGAGGGAAGAATTAATGCAAATGGGCCGACAGGATTTAGTGATTATTGACGAGATTCAAAAAGTGCCGCAATTATTAGACGAAGTGCATTGGCTGATAACAAATCGAAATATCCGGTTTATTCTCTGTGGTTCGAGTGCAAGAAAATTGATACGTTACGGAGCGAATCTTTTAGGCGGTAGGGCATTAAGAACAGTGATGTATCCGCTTGTAAGCGCCGAGATTCAGGATTTTAAGCTGATGAGAGCCATCAACAACGGAATGATACCGCGTCATTACACCATAGAGAACCCACAAAGGAGGCTTCAAGCCTATATCGGCGATTATTTGAACGAGGAAATTCGTGCGGAAGCCTTGTCGCGTGATCTTTCGTCATTTACCCGTTTTATGGAAATTGCTGCACAATGTAGCGGAGAAATGATCGTCTATAACAACATCGCACAAGATTGCGGTGTGAGCGCCAATACGGTTAGAGAATATTTCAATATTTTGGAACAGACTATGATAGGGTATTTGATACCGGGATTTTCGTCGACAACTAAGCGCAGAGCCATTCTTGCCCCCAAGTTTTATTATTTTGATGTGGGGATTGTTAATTATTTGTTGAAGCGTAAAAATATAGAACAAGGTACGGATGCTTTTGGTCACGCTTTTGAGCATTTATTGATGCAAGAGATTATAGCTTACTTAGGTTACAGTTTGTCGGATAAGAAGCTTTCGTATTGGCGAACATCAAGTGGTTATGAGGTGGACTGCATTATTGGGCAAGGGGATGTTGCTATAGAATTCAAATCCTGTGATGAAGTAAGATCAAGAAACACCAAAGGTTTAAAGGCATTTAAGGAAGAATATCCTCAGGCAAAAGCCATTGTCGTGTCTATGGATAGATATCGTCGTCATTTGAATGACATTGAAGTTATTCCTGTCCTCGAATTTTTGGCTGACCTCTGGGATGGGAAAATTATTTAAGTCTGCAAAAATAAGCTTACTTTCTGCAAAAAAAGTGTGTGTCAGGTAATAGTCTTTTCTCTAATTTTGCCGTAATTAATATGTCATAGGAAGCGGCTATGTTTGTTCTGATGATCAATACGTTCGCCTTTGATAAACTTATTTATTGGGCACTCGCATTTTGCTACAAAACTGAATAAACAGAGCAAAAAGCCCCCCAAATAAAGTTTTCGTTTTTTAGCTTCACAGCTTCACCTTTCGTGTAATAGACTGACTGATACCTGAATGTGGTGAATGTAGGGTGAATGTAGGGGAAAAGTTGTTCGATGATCTGCACAATAAGGCTGGTTTGCTCTCCCCGGCATCCCGTTTCACTTTTCATTCACCTACATTCACCCTACATTCACCACATTCAGGTATTAGCCAATGTGTTACAAGAAAGGTGAAGCTGTGAAGCTAAAAAAAGCAAAACTTTATTTGGGGGGCTTTTTTGCTCTGTTTGTTCAGTTTTGTAGCAAAAAGAGTAAAATTTGTAGCAAAAAGAGTAAAGAATGATATAC
>JAISSD010000277.1 GCA_031273295.1 Prevotella sp. | reverse complement strand
ATTCTGTCGGCAAGATCAGGCAGGACTACAGGATCACCCTGAAAAAGACGACTTACCCGGTCGAGGGAACGCTCACGATAAAGGAAATAGACGAATCCGGCGGCACCGGCAACAAGAAGGTCTTCAACATCACTTCCGTTCCGGTTTACGACAACACAATTTACAAGCCTGTCCTTGTCGGGGGCAAGTA
Organism: Prevotella sp.; assembly: GCA_031273295.1. GTDB lineage: Bacteria > Bacteroidota > Bacteroidia > Bacteroidales > Dysgonomonadaceae > Dysgonomonas. The sequence continues at coordinate 14,584 of JAISSD010000277.1, read as the reverse complement.
TTGGGCTCCTGTGAACGTCGGATCTATTTCTACCACTTACAGCGCAGATGTTGACGGGTGTGGTTCTATTTTCCAGTGGGGGCGTAATGTTCCGCTTACCTATGGTAGTGACGACAAGCAGGCAGGCCCTGTTTCCGCTGCGGATGCTTACGGTATTTACGCGACCATGTTTATCACAAGCGAGTCCGACTGGTTAGACGTCCCTAAAGACGATTTATGGTCGGGCGACAATGCACAAGGCCCGTGTCCTAATGGCTGGCGGGTTCCTACGAAAACAGAGTTGGACATTTTGCAGGTGAAGTATCAGGGAGACAACTTCGACGTAGACAACGATAACCGCTTGAGAATTCCGCATGACCCAGAACAGACAGGCGACGACCTCTATCTGCCTGCCGCCGGTCACCGCTATGGTGCGGATGCTTCACCGTGGAGCAATCGTGGTTCGAGCGGTCGCTATTGGTCGTCTACTACTTCTGAAAGCGATGCTCCCAAAGTTTATAGATTCTACTTTGGTAGCGGTTCGTCGAATACGACGACTACGTCCCCTCGTGCTGACGGCTACTCTGTCCGTTGTATCCAGAAATAAGGACGGCGTAATTCCAGCAAGTAATGAAAAATAAATAACTTGTAACAGTTAAAAACAATCATCTTGATATATCCTGTTGCAGATTATTTATTTTTCATTGCCAGGCGAACATCAAACGGAGTTATTCAAAACAATAATACCGGATTTTCCATATCTTTGCTTCATAATAAACAGAATCGTATGCAATCGGGTATGCCTCTTGAAATAACATTCATTCTGCCTTTCAAGCCCCGGCGTCCGGCCGGAGGATTCAGGGTAATGTATGAATATGCCAATCGTTTAGCCAGACGGGGATATAAAATTCATCTCGTTTATCCGATCAAAACCCGGTATATGAAGTACCGCTTCCCCTGTTTTGTACGATATTTATTATCCAAAATGGAAGGCTTCAAAAGAGATGTATGGTTTGAACTCGATTCTTCCATTACCATGTCCTATGTGCCTCGGGTAGAAGATAAATACATACCCGATGCCGATATTATTATCGTTACATGGTGGTCTACTGCGTTGGAAACGGGCAAACTGGGGCCGAATAAAGGAAAAAAAATAAACCTTGTACAGGGATTCGAAAATTGGGAAGGGCGCGAAGACCTGTTATTTGCATCTTACGACATAAAAAATACGGTTAATGTGGTTGTGGCTTCCTATCTAAAAAATATTGTTCGCAAATACACAAAAAACAGGATAGAACTTATCGAAAACGGAATTGACAATACAAAATATTTTGTGAAAGATAAAATTGAAAGCCGGGATCCGTCAACTGTAGCCATGGCCTATTCCATACAGGAAATAAAAGGATCGAAATACGGGCTTGAAGCCTTAAGGCTGGTTAAAGAGCAGGTACCGGAGCTCCGTGTTCAAATGTTTGGCATTTCGCCATGTCCCGAAGGTTTGCCGGAGTGGATAAGATATGACCGTGAACCCGGCAATCTTTGTGACGTGTATAACCGCAACGCTATTTTTATATCCAACAGTTTTACGGAAGGCTTCGGTCTTGTATCTGTAGAATCCATGTTTTGCGGGTGCGCTTTGGTATGCACTGATATAGAGGGGCATCAGGAATATGCATTTGAATCCGATACCGCATTGCTTGTAGAAGTGAGAAATACAAGGCAGATGGCCGACCGGATCATTTTTTTGATTGGAGATAACGATTATCGCATATCCCTGGCCAAGCGGGGCAATGAGTATGTACAACGATTCGAGTGGGATAATGCGGTAAACAAGATGGAAAAAGTTATAGGAAGTTTATAAATTGTACCGGCGGAATTAAAAATTCCCCGGTATCTTTTGCCCGGGATAACAATCGCAAACGACTGTTAAACAGACTAGAAAGTATGATGTGCAATCCGGAAGTTAATACAGTTAATTACATAAACATATCCTTGCTTCTCTGCATGTTTCTTACTACTGACTTTAATCATGGATTGACTTGCAAAATATAAACACGAATGATAATTGTTTTTCAAAAAAGACGAGAAAAAATTTGGAAAATAATGGCAATATTGCTATTTTTATGTGTCGAAAGGATACGGATTAAGAAAGTATAAAGGAAAGAAAACCTACAGGATGCAAGAAACAATGACGCCTGTTCCATTCTACCGGGCGACACATATCCGGGGCAAACACTGCAAAATTTCATCCCGACATGTACTGTTCTAAATTATTTATTTCTCATGCTTATACTATATCGAAACAGATAAAAAATATGTTTGACGATTGGAAAGAAAAAATAAAAGATAACCCGGAGGTTTCAAGACATTTGCTTTGGGAATATGATTTTGACAGAATTGACTGGGAAGAAATGAAATATACTGTAGTACAGAGAGTTATAGAAAGAGGTTGGATGAATGACTTTTATGCTATTTTTAGACTTTATGGGGGAATTGCCGGAGTGAGGGAGATAATCAAGGATTTGCCGGAGTTTCAAAACCCTAAAGATCTATCTTTTGTATGTAATGTTTTCAATTTAAAAAAAGAAGATTTGTTATGCTACACAAGGAAGCGGTTGAGGGAGATACATATCAACTCCTGAAAAAATTAATGTCGGATGAAAAGTTGAATAATTTCAATCTGGCCGGAGGAACTGCTTTAGCTCTATATTTGGGCCATAGGTTAAGTATTGATCTTGATTTATTTGCAAGAAGCGATTTCAATGCAAATGAATTAGAGGAGTATCTGATTGACAAGTATAATTTTCAAGGCGCTTTTTTAAAAAAAAATACTCTGAAAGGGCAGATTAACGGGATAAAAATAGATTGTATCACTCACAACTATGATAATATATACAAACCATATATTTATGAGAGCGTACGGCTATATTCAATAAATGATATAGCGGCTATGAAATTACGGGTTATATCTGACGATGGTACACGGTTAAAAGATTTTGTAGATGTTGCTTTTTTGTCCACAAAAATCTCTTTTAATCAAATGTTGGATTTTTACGAAAAAAAATATCCGAATACAAATAGAATGAGGCCGTTGAAATCATTGAATTATTTTGATGATATAATCAATATAAAAGAGCCTCTACAGCTAATTAATGGAACGTATGATTGGCGGCTGGTGGAGCGTAGATTACAAAACATGGTAAAGTATCCCGACCGAATTTTTGTTAGTTATCCAATGAATATAAACCGGGAATTTGAAAATGCTTTCGGTGAATAAAAAAAACAATGTCCTTTCAAACTGGAACTTGACGTAATAACTCCGATACCGATACATTGTCTTGCCACTCATCGGGTCGTTGTGTTAAGTTTGAATTTTTGTATCTTCGTTCCTTGAAATACAGTAAGCTATTTTGTCACAATGCTTTGCGCCCTTTGTGATACGCTTTGTGTTCTTTGTGTTAAATGAATTTAGCCGTTTTCGAAACGGAGACTGAACAAAGAGGTGTTTTTTTACAGGGCGCTTGACTGGACGAACCGGTGTTTGACTATGTCGATTTTGGCTCCGCCGATTTTGACTGCGTCGATTTTCAATTCAATTCAATTCAATTCAAATTGTGGTAGCGTATCTGCGTTCATCCGTTCAATCCGCGTCATCTGCGTGCAAAAAGCAGCTACGCCTCCTCAGGAAACTCTTGTTGCTCCCTGAAAGGACAGTATAATTTATGTGCGCAAATAGTTTTCGTCAAGATCAACACCTGTTTTCTTAAAAATTTCAGGCCCGGACCCTATATTTTCTGCACGGCAAGATAATTATAATCATTCACTACTTTGCGGAGGAATACTTTGTCGGGTTCGTCGCAGGCATATCCAGTTATGTCTTTTATACGTTTTGCCAGACGCTGATTGAAGTAATCGCTGTCGCGCATACGCCGGTCTTCCATAATAGAGCAGACAGTCCGGATATCCTTGTCTGAAAGTTTATCCAGCACGTCAGTATAAGTGACTTTATAATTTTCGTGAAAATCAAGATCGGTTATGGATAGCGCCCTGTTGCGGTTATTTAATTTCAGGTCTATGACGGTAGTTCCGGCAAGAAGATCGCCCAATCGTTGCGATTTCTTTGTCGTTGCCGTCATTATTACAGCCAGGCAACCTTCCGTCATGGGGAAATCCACCAAACGGAAAAGCCACCGGATAAGGAATGAACCGGACGCAGGCACAGTACCGTCGACATTGACAACCCTTATTTTCATTATCATCTTTCCGGGGCTTTGCCCGTTATTTAATATTTCGAAAAGCAAATCGTAGAATATAACCGGAAAAATGGCTATTATAAACAGCAATATCATAAATATGTCGCCATTAAGAGCGGCATGCAATCCCGCTATTGAAGCCATGCCCAAAATCCAAAACCAACCCGCGATCCACAAAATAATGGCAATCCAGTCAAGGATATAAGCCAGTATACGTTGTCTTATACCGGCGGTTTCGTAGTCTATAGTCACATTTTGTGTTGTTTGAACTTCGATGATCATGTTGTAAAGATAATAATACCGGCAAATTTAATTTTTTTGAATGATTATTATCGCATTTTTTCATTCTTTTTATTCAAAAGATTATATTTGTGGAAATAATGAAAAAACAAACTATTGTTTGATGAGAGAAGCCGCATTTGTTAAAGAGAATAGAAATAAGTGGCAGCAAATAGACAGTCAGACCAGAGACGGGGAAATTCCGGCCGAAACGCTGGCTGATAACTTTATAGAACTTACGGACGACCTTTCGTATGCGCGCACTTTTTATCCCGGATCGCAGACCGCAAGATACCTGAATCAACTTGCAGGCCGCTATTTTATAGACATATACCGGTATCGCAGAAAGGATCGCGGACGTTTTCTCCGCTTCTGGAAAACCGAACTGCCGCTTGTCATGTACCGGTACAGGAAGAATATGCTTTATGCGTTCCTGTTCATGTTTGCAGGCGTATTGCTTGGCGTCTTCTCGTTGCAGCAGGAATCGAACTTCGCCAATGTAGCGCTCGGACAGGAATATGTGAATATGACGCTGGAAAATATAGAAAACGGCGACCCGATGGCTGTATACAAGGAAGAAGCCAAGGGATTGATGTTTTTCAGTATAGGGATTAACAATATCAAAGTTGCATTCTATGCTTTTATTCTTGGCGTATTCTGTTCGGTAGGGACAGTTTACATACTGTTTGCCAACGGGATAATGCTGGGAGTGTTCCAGTATTTCTTTTACACAAAAGGGCTATTGAGCGAATCCGCATCCGTGATATGGCTGCATGGAACACTCGAAATACCGGCTATCATCATAGCCGGGGGAGCAGGAATGGTTTTGGGCAACAGCATCCTTTTTCCAGATAGCTACAAGCGTATAGACGCCGTTAGGAAGGCTGTAAAAGATGCTGTAAAAATAGTCGCGGGCCTAGTCCCCGTCTTTATAGTGGCTGCATTTCTAGAAAGTTACATCACACGCCTGACGGATATGCCTGTATATCTTAAACTGGCAATAATATGCCTGTCGGCATTATTCATTATATGGTATTTTATTTATTACCCTTGTCTCATAAACAAAAAAACGAATGGAACCTGAAAAAATTAAGTTGTACGGAAGCCGTGATTTCGGCGCGAACTTCGATTTGTCCATTAAATTTATCAAGCGGCATCTTGTGCCGGTATCAAAAGGGCTGGCCTATCTGATCCCTTCATTATTGATTGTGGCGTTTTTTATGCCCAATTCGTTCAAAATGTACTATGATATAGGATTCCGCGCGAGCTCTTCCGTAACATTTATGGACGACATGTTTGGCCCCGGACTGTTCATTGCTTATATGTTGCTGATTCTTGTTATGCTTGCCATGGCGCTGTACACGATTTGCTATATGGCTTTATATGCCAAACAGGAAAACGGAGAGGCGACAAGCAGTTCCGCTGTCTGGAAAAAAGTATCGAAAGCCGCATTGCCTGTCTTGGGAGCAAGCATCCTGTTTGGTATAATGGTTGCGGTCGGTTCTTTACTGTGTCTTGTTCCGGGCGTCCTGGCGGCGGTTTACTTTGGTTTTTACATGTATGTCTATGTCAATGAAGACTTGGGCGTCATTGGTAGCTTTCGGCGCAGCTATGCATTGGTACGGCGCAATTTTTGGGTAACATTGGGCTATTCCCTTGTTTTTTCCCTGTTGATAAGTATGGCCGGTTGCGTTTTTGTTGTGCCATATTATGCAGGTCTGATAGCCAGTATGCTTCAAGTCGAATTTTTCTCGAACGGCATTGTGTTTTTTATTCTGATATTTATTTCCTTTGTCGGTTATAATTTCCTTTACCCGGCATTTTATATGGCGATGGGAGTGATGTACTACAGTCATCGCAACAAACTGGATGGCTTGGATATGGAAACCGAGATCGATAATATCGGCAAATACGATAATAACCGCAACGCCCCATATTAATCGTAGAACCGGGTGGCAAACAACACAATAGATACGGCGCTGTTGAGAAGCATTTTTCTGATGTTTCTGATTGGTTTGTGCCATTTATTGTCAGCGCAGACCGATACAGTACAGGTTGTGGAAGCGCAATCTGTACAGGCAACTGTCGATTTCAGGATTCCCGGTGATGAAAAAATAAAAGAATACGGGAACGATAAGCGTTTCCAATACAAAAGGATAGAAAAAGAACCGACATGGCGGGATAAAATAACCGATTGGTTACGTAACCTGTTTACGACTGTAACGGAATCGGGCGTGCCCGGATTCGTTGTATTGATCGCAATCGTAGCGCTTGTTTGCTTGATTGTATTGAAGCTTGCGGGCGTGGATTTCAGTACTGTATTCGGCAAGAAAAAAACGGATACATCCGAAATCGATATGTATACCGAAAATGTACATAATATGGATTTCGATTCGTTGATAACCAATGCGACGAATAACAAAGACTATCGCCTCGCAGTCCGTTTTCTCTATCTCAAAAATCTGAAATTACTGACAGACAAGGAGATCATAGCATGGAAAGCGAACAAGACCAATTACAGTTATCAATATGAGATCGAAAGTCCGGCCATACGTACCCGGTTTATGGAAATGACGCTTGTTTTCGATTATATATGGTATGGTGAATTTATGCCCGACAAAGCTAACTATTCCCTGATATACAGCCGGATGGAGTCCCTCTCTAAAATGATAGCCGATGAAAGATAAGAAGGTGACAGCACTGATAGCCGTGATTGTACTCTTGCTGTTCGGATTGTCGTTTGCAAAAACCAAAGCTCCGAAACCTGTGGACTGGTCTCCTACTTTCATTAATACGAAGACCGCGCCTTACGGTACCTATATCACATACCGGCTGCTGGGCGATATCTTCGACAAAAGGAATATACGCACTACCCGTATGCCTGTCTATAACAATCTGAAAAAGAATGCGGGAGAATACATATATGATGAAAATTCACATTCGCACGAAAACAGGGACTATTATGATACGGATGAAGGATCCACGTCCTATCCGGATGAAGCAGCTGGTTATACCGGGGAGGAAGTAACCGATACTGCCGCGGACGAATACGATCCGGCTTCGTTGCATGCCGGTTTGAGTAATATATCGGATACTGCTTCCTACATCTTTATCAATACGGATTTTTTACTTGGCAAATTTGATTTGAAATATATGCTGGATTTTGTAGAATCGGGCAACAATGTGTTTATTTCCGCCGAGACGATAGACCGAAAATTAATGGATACATTGAAAATAAAGGACGATATAGAATATTTCCAGACAGATACTGTTTATAACCTGGCCGGTTACCCTTCAAAAAAATACCGGTTCGGTTATGTCCGGAAACAAATGAATTTCAATACGGACAGTTGCAAGTCGGCAGTCAGGATTTTGGCTTTTAATAGCAGGAAAGACAAGGTATTCATTGATGTCAAGTATGGAAAAGGCCATATCTACCTGCATTCCGTACCATCGGCTTTTGCGAATGTGAATATGTTGCAAATCGAAAAGTATGATTTCGGGTTCAGATGCCTGTCGTACCTGCCCCAAAACAGTAAAATAATCTGGGATGAATATCAGAAACAAGGTTCGTCGGGTGAAGGCGGCAATCTGCAAGCGATGCTTGACAACCCGCCTTTGCGGATAGCTTTGTATCTCATACTCACTGGCTTTCTGTTGTTTATGCTTTTCCGGTCGAAGCGAATACAACGGGCTATTCCTGTCATTGAGCCGCCGGTAAATTCATCATTGGAATTTTTGGGAACAATCAGCAATCTTTATTATCGCAAAAAGGATTTTAGATCCATAGTGTTGAAGCGGCATGCTTATTTCCTTGATTTCATCAGGAAACATTATCTTATGCCGACAGAAAACCCGGACGCCGGATTTATATCCGGGTTAAGCGCCAAATCGGGTATGGAAAAAGAGAAATTAAACGAATTGTTTTATCTGTATAAAGACCTTGCAACATTGGTATACATAGAAAGCCGGCCGTTTTTGAAATATAACAGTTTGCTGGAAGAATTTTACAGGAACGTGAAAAACAAATAAACAGAACATATATGTCAGATTTAGAATTCCAGTCGAGAATAGATTTCTCCGAATTGAGCCAAAGTGTTCAAAACATAAAAAACGAGATGGGGCGGGTTGTCGTCGGTCAACATCAGCTGATAGAACAAATGATTGTCGCTATTCTGGCAAACGGCCATGTGCTGGTAGAAGGCGTGCCCGGCGTTGCGAAAACATTATCGGCAAAGCTCCTGGCCAAAACAATAGACGCCGGATTCAGCCGCATCCAGTTTACTCCCGACCTGATGCCTTCCGACGTGCTCGGTACAAATATCTATCTGCCGGGGTCGGGCAAATTCGAATTCAAGAAAGGGCCTGTATTTTCCAATATTGTCCTTATAGACGAGATTAACCGTTCACCGGCCAAAACTCAGGCGGCCTTGTTTGAAGTGATGGAAGAACGCCAGGTTACCAATGACGGCGCAACATACAGGATGGATTATCCGTTCATTGTGATAGCCACGCAAAATCCTATCGAGCAGGAAGGGACTTACCGCCTGCCGGAAGCGCAACTGGACCGTTTCCTGTTCAAGATTGTTGTGGATTATCCCGACATTGTGGATGAAATAGCCATCCTCGACCGTCAAAACAGAGGCGAACTGACTATGGATGCGGGCATTAATCCGATACTGGATGCCGCAAAACTCGGACGTCTGCGACAGGCAGTGGAAAAGGTGCTTGTAGAGCATCATTTACTGGAATACATTGCACAAATAGTATCTGCTACACGCCAAAGCCCGTGGCTAACGCTAGGCGCTTCGCCCCGTGCTTCCCTCGCGATACTGAATGCATCGAAAGCCCTGGCCGCAATCAGGGGACGCGACTTTATCACTCCTGACGATATAAAGGAAATGACTGTGCCGGCGCTTCGCCACAGAGTATTATTAACACCCGAAAAAGAAATGGACGGTACATCTACCGACACAATTATATGGCAGTTGATAGACAAAGCGGAGGTTCCCCGATAGTGCGGTTTATAAAGAGCCTGTATCTTGCAAACCTGTTTTTCTTCGCACTGGCTCTATGTGTGGCGGGTTTTTTCGCGTGCTTTATTTTCGAAGAGTATTTCTATCCGATGCAATTTGTATCGGGCGTATTCTGTGTATTCATCCTTTTGGATATATTTACTGTGTTCCGTCAGAAGAAAGGCATAGTTGCCTCGCGCAATTGTCCCGACAGGTTATCGAACGGCGATCAAAATACAATATCCGTTTCCATCACAAATAAATATCCGTTCAAAGCCAGGATAAAAATAGTGGAGGAAGTTCCTTTCCTTTTTCAGAAAAGAGACCTGATATTCAAAACTTTGCTGGATGCAGGCAGATCGGAAGTATTTTATTACGACTTGCGCCCTACCCGGCGGGGAGTATATCAATTCGGCGCATTGAATGTCTATGTCGCGGGATTATTCGGTTTCGTCAGCAGGCGCCATATATTCGGCGAGCATAAAGATGTGGCAGTGTATCCTTCGTTTATCGAGATGCACAAATATGAATTGCTGGCGGCGTCGCACCGCCTGACCGATTATGGGGTCAAGAGAATCAGGCGGATAGGGCATGCCGCCGAATTTGACCATATAAAACATTATATACCCGGCGACGATCCCCGTACCATCAACTACAAGGCGACAGCACGCATGAACCGGCTGATGGTAAACGCCTATCAGGAAGAAAAATCACAGCCTGTGTATTGCCTTATCGACAAGGGGCGTACAATGAAGATGCCGTTCAACGGTTTAACTTTACTCGATTACGCGATTAATTCGTCATTAACGGTATGCAGCACAGCATTGAACAAAGGCGACAAGGCCGGGCTGATAACTTTTTCGAAAGGAATAGATGAAATACTGCCGGCCGATAAACATCGCCGGCAACGCAACAGGATACTGGAAACTTTATACGCACAACAAACCGACTTCAAGGAAGCGGATTATGAACGGCTGTATGTGACGGTACGCAGGAAGCTCACGCAACGCAGCCTTATAATCCTGTATACCAACTTTGAAACGCTAAACGGTATGCGGCGCCAGCTGAAATACCTGGGCAGTATGGCTAAAGACCATCTGGTACTGGTAGCTTTCTTTCTCAATTCGGAGTTTAACGAAGCGCTGGATGCAATTCCGGCTAATATGGAAGAAATTTTCCGCAAAGGGATAGCGGAAAAATTATCGTACGATAAGCTCTTAATAGTGAAAGAATTGAACAGGCACGGCATTTATACCGTTTTATCCAAACCCGGGAACCTGACAATCGACTCTATCAATAAATACCTGGAATTCAAATCAAAAGGGCTGATATAATGATAATCGTCAGTACTCAGGCATGAGAAATTACTGACATCAGCGTCAGCAAGGTGATAGAAGCCGGAAAGCTCTGCATGAAGTATCAAGGCAAAAGATTTATACTTCACGCGGCATACTTTTGTGCATGAATATATTATATATACGATATATACGGAATTCATATACTCATGCGTTTTTTATCATATACCATCCATGCACAAAACCATGCCGTGCACGGTATAATTTAAACTTTGCGTTCTTTGCGGTTACAGAATCTCTTTAACCGCAAAGAAGGCGCAGACATTTCAGGATTGCATTTCCTCGCTCAAACCGCCCTGAGACGCAATAGCATCCACTACGGCAATGGTTGTAAGGTTTATAATATCCCTTACGGAGCTTTCGATATCAGTAAAGTGAACGGGTTTGCGCAATCCCATTTGGATAGGCCCTATGCTTTCGCCGGCAATACCCAGTTCGATAAGCAGCTTGCTGGATATATTCGCAGAACTCAGGTTCGGGAATATCAATGTATTCACATCCTTTCCTTTTATTGCATTGAACGGGAAAGTGCTGTCTCTTAATTCCTTGTTCATGGCAAAATTCAGCTGCATTTCTCCATCGATATCGAATTCAGGGTAATTTTCATGGAAATGCCTGATCGCATTGGAGATACTTTTCGGACTGCCATTGTCGTCCGCTCCATAGTTGGAGAATGACAACATTGCCATAACAGGATCGGTGGCAAAATATTTCACGGTCTCATGGGCCAGTTTCACAATCTCTATCAACACTTCCTCTTCCGGCCAGCGATTGATTAGCGTATCGGCCAGAAAATAGGGGCCTTTTTTGGTTTGCACAATATGCATTGCGGCAAAGTGGCTGTAATTGGAGCGCAATCCGATTACCTCCAATGCTGTGCGGGCAAATTCGCGATAGTGGCTGTAAATGCCTGTGATAACCGCATCCGCATCGCCTGTTTCCACCATCATCATCCCGAAATAGTTGCGGTCGCTCATCTTTTCAAATGCTTCCTGATAGCGGATACCTTCCCTCGATTTCTTCTCGCTGAGTATCTTTGCATAACGGCTACGCCTTACATCTTCCGAAATATTCCGGTGGTCGATGATTTGTATTCCATTCAATTGAAGGCCATTTTCACCGGCAATATTTCTGATGCGGTCTTCGCTGCCCAACAGGACAGGGTGGCACAAACCGTCTTTTTGAGCGAAAATTGCGGCCTTGATCATATTGATATGGTTGCCTTCGCAATACACAACCCGCTTGGGATCGCTCTTGGCCAAATGGGTAAGCCTGTGAATGAGTTTATTGCTGTATCCCAGCATCTCCGACAACTTGTTTTCGTAAGTTTCCCAGTCAGAGATCTCCTTGCGGGCGACACCGCTTTCAATCGCAGCTTTTGCCACAGCTATAGATACTGTGGTCAGCAAACGGGGATCGAGAGGTTTCGGTATAATATATTCTTTACCAAAAGAAAGGCGTTTTAACTCATAGGCCGTATTGATTACGTCAGGCACAGGCTCCTTTGCCAAATCGGCGATAGCGCGGGCCGCCGCAAGCTTCATTTCCTCGTTTATCCCTGTGGCCCTCACATCGAGCGCGCCACGGAATATGTAAGGAAATCCGAGTACATTATTCACTTGATTGGGATAGTCGGAACGGCCTGTCGCAAAAATAATATCCGGGCGGGATGCCATCGCTTCTTCATACGAAATCTCCGGATTAGGATTGGCGAGTGCGAATACAACAGGATTGACATTCATCCTGCTTACCATTTCCCCGGTTAAGGTATCGGCGCTTGACAGCCCTAAAAACACATCCGCGCCCACCAATGCTTCGCCCAATGTGGTTATATCGCTATCAATTGCAAAAAATTTCTTTGTTTCATTCAGATTGCTACGCCGGGTAGTCAGCACGCCTTTGCTGTCGCACATGATTATATTTTCTTTGCGGACGCCGAATTTCATATACAAATTGGTACATGCAATCGCAGAAGCCCCGGCTCCGTTCACAACCAGTTTTATCTTGTCTATATCTTTTCCGGCTATATCCAACGCATTCAGCAAAGCGGCGGAAGAGATAATGGCCGTGCCATGCTGGTCGTCGTGCATCACAGGAATATCCAGTTCTTCTTTTAGCCTTCTTTCTATTTCGAAACATTCGGGAGCTTTTATATCTTCCAGATTTATTCCTCCGAATGTAGGGGAGATCGCTTTTACCGCCTGTATAAATTTATCGGGATCTTTTTCATCTACCTCGATGTCGAAAACATCGATTCCGCCAAATATCTTGAACAATAAACCTTTTCCTTCCATCACCGGCTTCCCGGCCAGTGCGCCGATATCCCCCAGCCCCAGCACAGCGGTTCCGTTGGATATAACGGCCACCAGATTTCCCTTGGCCGTATAATCGTAGGCCGTCTGTGGAGATTTCTCTATCTCCAGGCAAGGCTCGGCTACACCGGGCGAATAGGCTAGTGAGAGATCGGTTTGCGTACTGTGAGGTTTTGTGGGGATAACTTCTATTTTTCCCGGTTTACCTGACGAGTGATACATCAAAGCGGCTTCTCTTGTGACTTTAGGCATGGTTGTAATATTTTATAAGTTTTACCGGTTAATGAATTGGCTTTAATCGAAAACAAAGTTACAAAAAAGGATCGTGATATAAACAAGATTTAGACCAATCGTTATGATTGTAAAAACTGTTTTTCAACATAAAAAACTTGTATTCAATAAGAATTAAAACACTGTTTTTAGCATTTTTACTATTAAAAAGATAAAAAATTTGTGATGAAATTATATATCGGATTGGACGCTTTGACTGCGTTGAACTGACGTTTCAAATTGTCTAAGGATTTGTTCACAAACAAACGATACATTAGCAGAAAAACAAATACATTCCGTCTTGCCGGAGCGTTGTTTTTTGCACGCAGACGACGCGGATTGAACGGATGAACGCAGATTACAGACGGTGAGTTTCTATCCCACATATAACAAACACGAACAATCCGGTTCGGGCGCACACACAGGTTCGCCCCTACATGCCGGTTCTTTGCGTACTTTGCGGTTAAAAATATCTTTGGCGATTCAATGATTTCATGCCGTCGTTGTCAACGTAGGGACTACCGTGCGTTCTTTGCGGTCGCTTGTCTGTTACAACCGTCAATATATACCGTGCACGGCATGGTTTTGTGCATGGATGGTATATGGTAAAAACCTCATTTTCACCTAATTCCAATAAACAAAACAACCTCGGTAGAGCAATAGAAGCATATAGCCTCCCAACCTCTTATGTAACATCCCCCTCAAGCCGTTTTTAATTTTTCCGGAAGAGCTTCCAACTGTCTTGTTTTCCGCTCAGTTGAAATACCGCACTCCCCGTGTTACTATTATGCGTGCTGCATAAAAATGATAGGGGACTCATTACCTTATTAAAAATAAAACATACAAAAGTAAAATATATTGAAAATCAGAAAGAACGCCACGCCACAAAAGAAATGTACTTGCAAGAAAACGAAAGGTACGTTAAATTTTATCAGCAAATAATTAACAGCAAAAGAGTTGAAAAACAATGTAATGAGGTTTGGCGTTGGGGGGAACTCATTGGCTACTGAGTCCCCAAGCGATGAATCGCCGCCCGCAAAAAGTAACTGGAAAACAACGTCTTAGCGGTTTGCCATAAATTTAGTTACATAGAAGGTTGTTTTGTTAAGAAAATTAGGTGG
>JAISSD010000035.1 GCA_031273295.1 Prevotella sp. | reverse complement strand
ATTCCCTCTACGACAACAAGATCTGTACCGGGGACGAGGCGGCGGAATGCGTCCGCTGTATGTCCCTGCGGGTCCGGGCCACGGGCTTTGTCCCCAACATGTGCCGGGGAGATTCCCGGGTGCCGGTGGTTCAGGAAGCGCTGGCGCTTAATTAAATTACCACGGAGCTCACACCTGTTAGGCGATGTTTGGAATGCCCGCGAACAACTCAAATTTTTCTTTGTCGCGCCTAGCAATAAAAAACCTGCTACGAAGCGGCGTGTCAAGGATGGCGCCGTGCCCCCCATAAAATCCAATGATTTTTAATGAGATTTATCAAAATTGTTTTTAAGTTGATTAATTGTTTCAACTGTTTTTATAATACATTCGTTTAAATTTTTATTAGTTTCAGAAGTAAAAAACCTCAGAATGGTCCAACCGTTGTTCTTATAATATTCTTTTACTTTTTTGTCACGTTCAACATTGCGTCTTATTTTCTTTTGCCAAAAATCCGAATATGTCGATAAGAGTTCTTCCTGCGATGAATAACGCCTTTTTTCCCAATCGTTTCCGTGCCAAAAATCGCCGTCAATAAAAATTACAATTTTATATTTTTTGATGGCAATATCGGGAGTCCCCAAAAGACTTTTTACGTTTTTTCGATACCTGATACCCCATTTCCATAAAGCCTTACGAAAAAAAATTTCCGGCTTGGTATCCGAGCTGTGTATACGAGACATACATTTATGCCGTTGCTCCGGTGTTAAAACATCCATTATTTGACAAATTGTTTAATCAATTCATTGCTAATTGCCGAAAGCGAACACAATTGTCCCAACCCACTATATTCAAAATTTTTTGTTATGGAATTCCATTGCATAAAACCTAATAAGGCTTCTATTAGATTATTGTTTTTCATACGAATTATTTTAGATACGTCTATATTCTGCCGTAATAATTCAATTAACCTGTCACTCGCCCCGCCATCAATATTTACAAGCAGGCCGTATCTACAATCGGCAACCATGCAATAACCGATTAACTGAGACCATTGTGCAAGACCTGCGGATTTTCGTAGTTTTACCTCTAAAATAAGCAATTCAAATTTTCCACCATCTGTTATTACCGCAAAAATATCGACATTAAGAGGCGGCATTTTCCTTGCAAAGTCTTTTAGGCAATTACATTCAGCGGGATGTTCCGTCATCAATTCTTCAATTCTTGATTTCATCTCGCCTATTTTCCAAAAAATGTGAATGTCGTTTTTATTCTTTGCCCTAAAATTACTTTGTAATTGCATTTCGATAAAATGAGTTATTTCAGAATAATAAGAAACCTCGTTTCTTTCTGTCATTTTAAGTCCGCCTCGGTAATATCGCGGACGGTTACTTTATAGGGATTCTTTGCGTCAAAGTGTATAAGTTTCTTATAAACGGACGGATTCCTCGCCCCAATTAAAACCGCGTGGCTTTTAGTAAAAATTATAAGCGGCGTAAGCAAATCGGGAACTTTAAATGCGAAAACCATTTCAGATGAAGCAGACAATGCCGTTTCTATAATTTCAGAAAATTTCCCTTTTGGCCTGTTGCCGTGCAAATTCCCGGTCTGGGCCGATACAAGATAGGCTATACCCTGCATAACTTCATTGAGCGGGTAACCTGTTGTATTCGTATTCCCAAAAACAAGCGCATGTGCGTCATCTTTGTACATTTTATACAAGCTTTTTACTTTAAGATTTTGTGTGTTATATTTTCTGTTCTTAAACAACGGCGTTCTGTTAATAATATCGTCAATAATCGTTGCCCTATCTTTTACAATTATCAGAAACGGGTTAATATATTTTTCTGATTTCGCCAAGAGCCGCTTTACTTCATTATACGGCGTGTGTTCGCAGCCAAGCACGGCGCAAACGTGTTTATTATGTATAAAGTGTCCACCTCTAATTTCAGGGGGTAAAAGAGGGCTGTTTTCGTCAGGGTGCACACAGGAAACAACGGCATTTATCCTGTGTTGCTCGCAGGTTTGAGAATCTACACTGCCGTCTTGTAATTGCAAATTTTCAAGGCTTGATTCCGCTTTTGTCGTAAAAGCGTAAGCGCCGAATCGTGCGTATTGGTCTAATTTTACTCTTACCTTAAACCCTTTCTTCCATTGTTTGTAATAAGGATTGTTTCCAGTATGGAAGTTTGGGTGGTTCCATAGAATCTGGTCGGGATAGCATTTTATACCATGTAACAAACGGCAAACCTGACACACAAAATTAAAACACAAACCGGATATTTCGAAAGAAATTATTTGATTGTCTTCGGTGAAACGCCTGTGAGAAGGAGTCAAACTTCCTATAGTATCGGCTAAGCCGGCTATAAAACGTCTTTTTAGATTGTCATCGACTAACTCCGCGACAACTTTTTCTATAGAAACATTTCTTTTAATTTCACCCGCCGCAGATATGCCATAATGATTTAAGTCATTAATAAGCGCGGTCAAATCTCCTTCGCATAAAACATCCCATGTTCCGCTTTCGTATGTTTGGTATGATATATTTAGACCGTAGATTGTTCTGAACATAGGGCTTACTACTTTTAAAATATTTTTCGCTATTTCCCCGGCGCGCCCCGGATTTTTTATATACGAACCCCATTTTTTATAAGGAAGTTTTACCACAAATGTGTCTTCGGCATTGCCGAAAACGCCGCCTCCGATGACAAGCCCAAGTAAATAGGCTTTATCCGAATTCATAACGTAACTCATGCGCAACACTCCACTCGCCCGCGCTTTTCTGGCACGAGTGAATTTTCAATGTTTTCAAACACTTGTTCTTTAATGGCAAGAGCGATAACTTCCGCTAATCTAACCGGCACGGCATTACCTATTACTTTATACATGGCCACAATATCGCGGAGATTGTCGTCAATAAAAAGAAAATTATCGGGAAATGTTTGAATACGCGCAATTTCCCTGATAGTATACCGCCTGTTTTCCGTTGGGTGGATTATCCCACAGTTCTCCGGTTGCGCGGAAGCGGTTATTGTTCCCATTATTTCATCACGCGAAAAACGCCTGTAGAAATTGGGCGAATGGTATTTTTTCATATCATCGCGAATTTTTTGGAAACGCGGCGCTAAATTTTCATAGGGTATGTTTTTCCATGAACCGCCCTCCGGTATATGGGTAATCATTTCCAATGCCTGGGGCGAAAACCCCCAATCCACCTGATTGGGAACGTCTATGGGAATATCCAGCACTTTACCCAATTTTAATTCCTGTTTGCTTTGCGGTGCGGGGAAATTAAATGTTTTATTTAAATCCTTTCTTACTCCTACGAACACTACACGTTGCCGGTTTTGCGGAACGCCGTAGTCGCTTGCGTTCAGCAATTTGTATCTAACATTATAACCTATTCCGCCTGTGATACTTAAATCATCATATATCACATCAACAAGTTTTTCCCCGTCTATGTGTTTTGTAGAAAGCAAACCTTTAACATTTTCAAACACAAATACTTTAGGTAGTTTTTCGCCGATGATTCTTGAACATTCTCTGTATAACATACCACGGGAGTCATGTACTCCCTTTCTGTTTCCGGCATTAGAGAAAGGCTGACACGGGAAGCCCGCCGTCAAAATGTCGCTGTCCGGTATCTCGGAGGCGGGTATTTCCAATATGTCCCTGCCGTCAATTTTTCCCAGTTTGTTTTTTATGTAGACGGCCTGGGCATCCTTGTCAAAATCATTCGCCCACAGAATTTTGTAGCCCGCCCGTTTGAATCCCAGGTCCAAACCGCCGCAGCCTGAAAAGAGTGATACCATTGTAGGCTTGTATTTCATATATCCCTCCCGCTCATAAAAAAACCGATTGCGTCTCTTTGAGAGCCGCCTTCCGGTCTTTTCACCTCAAACTTGCTTCTTAGAGTCTCGACTTCCTCACCTCAAGAGTCAATGCCGACTCTCAAATAATCGATTTCCGACTTTTAAGAGGGCTGTTCCTCTTGCCGGAAGTCAATCGCGGTTCTCAAAGAGCCAATGTCCTCTCTCGGAGAGTCAATACCGTGGACGGTATGGCCTGGGCGTGTCTATTTTCAGTCATACTGGCTCCTAACAATCTTTACGGTATTATATACGATGATATGGTTTTATACAAGGTGACGGTCACGGCGGTGATTTATAAGGAAAATTTAGACGTATGTATGAATTTTTATACACTAAGCGCCTACAAGGATGGTGGTGTGCCGATTATTTCAAGTTTTTATTGCGTCTTTCAGGTAGCGCGGTTCTTTCGAGGTCGCGCAATATTAAGGGCATTCCAAATGTCGCCTAACGTATGTTTATGCGAATTTTTGCATATATATGCATTCCTTTGTTGACTTCCCTCCCCTAAAGGGGGTATACTCCCCATAGTCTATTCTTTGACATTACCTAAGGAGGAAAGGATGACACTAAAAAAAGCGGCCCTGGGGGCGCTGGCTGTATTGGCGTTGATTGCCTGCCAGCCCAAACCCGCAGACAGCCAAAGCGGCCTTACCATGAGGGAAGGGTATCTGACGGTGGGCATGGAAATCGGGTATCCCCCGATGGAATACTTTGCCGAAGACGGCAAGACCCCCATCGGTTTTGACGTGGAACTGGCCAAGGCCATCGCGGACAAGATGGGCCTTACCTTTGACTATGTGGATACCGCCT
>JAISSD010000239.1 GCA_031273295.1 Prevotella sp. | reverse complement strand
TCTTCCTGCAATTCTTGTACGCTATAAATTTCTGTTTCGGATATATCAAAGTCTGTTCGGGTGTAGATTATACCCAGACAATAATGTCCTAAATACTGATTGTAGGGAAATTGAATATTTTTTTGTTTGTCCCGCTCCTTAAAATATGCACCGTGACTGCCCAAAGTAAAACTTGCTATCCCGCTTTTTTTACGATAAGTTGTTTTTAAATCAACTGCAAATTTTATCGTTTCATCTTTTTTATTGACAAAAGTCAAATCGGGATAATAGTTTTGCTGTTCGGCAAGAATTATGTTGTAACCTGTTTCTTCGGCAAACTGTATGATTTGCGGAAATATATGAATTTCAAGTATTTTTGAAACAATTTTTGTGTCGGACGATATCGTATAAATATTCTTGTAAACATCAATAAAACCTTTTACCGACCATTCGCCTGTTTCTGTTGCCACGTATTTGCGAAGTTTCTCCGCAAAGGAATCCAACGCTATCTTGAAGTTCAATTTATATTTTTCTTTATTCATATCTTAATTTGTTTATAATACCTGAAACACTATATTGCATTTCAATAACTTTTTTGTAACTACTCAGGTACTTTATATAAGCATAAATACCGGATAATCAATTGTATATCATATTAAGAAAAATCAGTCATATTTGAGCGTTAATTTTATAATTCACTGATAATATGCAGTTTATAATTCCAGTCTACATTAAACATCAAAATATGAATCGAGATAAATATTTGTAAATCAATTCGTTTTGGTACCTGAGTAGTTACATCGATTTTGGATTATTTCTCAAAAAATATCCCGATAATGTTCGGAAACTGTTTAAATTTTGCCCGTTCAAATTTTCAGTACCGTTTACATGCTGATTTTTTGTAAGGCGACAATAGCAGACCATCGGGGGCGCATTTGACCGGGTCGATTTTGGCTCTGCCGATAAATATTTGTAAATCAATTCGTCTTACCGTCCGGGTAGTTACGGTTCATTTACCGGTCGGGATTCATCCAATACAGGAACAAGCGTCCGGTCAAACAATTGACAGCTAATATTTTATTAAAACAATTATAGCATTTGATCAACTTTATTGTATTTTTTAACAGTTACTTAATACTATAACCCGAATTATTCATAAATTTGCAGTTCAATAAAATCATGATATGGATAAAAAGCTTTTAATAGCAAAGCCTGTAACAGAAGAATTGAAAAGATTTAATACCTATTACAAAAATTCCGTATTTTGTAATAATGTAAGGATCCAGGAAATCATAGACTATACAATGAAGTCGGACGGAAAGAGGATACGCCCTATCCTGCTATTGTTGGCGGCTAAAGCCTGCGGAGAGATAAATGACACGACGTACAATTCCGCCATAACGGTGGAACTTTTGCATACAGCCTCCCTTATACATGACGATATTGTAGACGAATCGAAGATCAGAAGAGGAATGGCGTCGCTGAATGCCATTTATGATAATAAAATGGCAGTGCTTGCCGGTGATTATTTCTTGTCTACGGCCTTGATTAAAAGCGTACTGACCGGAAACATGGAAATTATATCCAATATTTCCGATTTGGGGCGCGACCTTGCCGAAGGCGAGTTAAACCAGCTTTCCCTTGCGAAAGAACTGATCCTTGACGAAGAAGAATATTTTCAGGTAATAAGAAAAAAAACGGCGTCGTTGATGTCGGTATGTATGCGGATCGGGGCAATGGCGGTAGGCGCATCCAAGGAAAATGTTAGCAGATTCTCCCGATTGGGAGAGTATCTGGGCATTTGCTTCCAGTTGCGGGACGATATTTTCGACTACTTTACCGACGCTATAGGCAAACCTACCGGAAACGATATACGCGAAGGCAAAGTGACGCTTCCCTTGTTGTATGCCATAAAAAATGCTCCCGAAAATGAAAAGAAAGAACTGCTATCCGTCATCTTCTCCTACAACTATACCAACGAAAATATCCATAAACTTATCTCTTATGCCAAAGAACACGGGGGTATAGATTATGCCTGCCGGAAAATAGAAGAATATAAAGATCTCGCGGAAGATATAATCGCTACAGTTGAAAAAACCGAAGTGCGGGAAGCGCTGGAAGCCGCCGTGAAATATATTGTGGAAAGAGCATACTGAATTTGCAAAGACACGCAAGCAGCTGATTATCAATACAAAAACCCGCCTGCTTCTTTCTTGAGTGTAGCTTTAGGACGGTATAATCCGGCAATCTTGCGACAACCGTATCTATTGCGCCGGAAGTATTTGCAATGAATACGTCATTCCCCTCGTCTTGCCAAACGATCAAGGCAGTAGCATCAGGAATATCCCGGATACATTATATGAACGGGAAACCGTTTAAATTTTCCAAAGATATTTTTAATGCGTTTGCCCATAGTAATTACAATCAATTAGTGCGTAATTTAAATATATTGATGTAAATTTGTATCCGGACATTATGGAAGAAACATTCGACATACGCAAAGAAAATATAAACGACAGCGAGAAGGAATTTGAAAACGCCTTGCGTCCGCTTAGCTTTAATAGCTTTAGCGGACAGAGCAAAGTCGTGGAAAATCTACAGGTTTTTGTTACCGCGGCTAAAATGCGGGGAGAATCGCTGGATCATACCCTTTTGCACGGTCCTCCGGGATTGGGTAAAACAACTTTGTCAAGCATTATAGCAAACGAACTGGGCGTCGGCTTTAAAATCACATCAGGCCCGGTATTGGACAAGCCCGGCGATTTGGCAGGCCTTCTGACCTCCCTCGAACTTAACGATGTGCTTTTTATAGACGAGATACACCGTTTGTCGCCTGTCGTGGAAGAATATCTTTACAGCGCGATGGAGGATTACCGTATCGATATTATGATAGACAAAGGCCCTAGCGCACGCTCTATACAAATAGACCTGAATCCGTTTACCCTTATCGGAGCCACTACCCGCAGCGGGTTGCTTACCAGTCCCTTGCGCGCGCGCTTTGGAATCAATATGCACCTCGAATATTACGATATCGAGACGCTAACCAATATTATCCTGCGCTCGGCGAATATACTCAATGTTCCCGCATCAAGGGAAGCCGCCGTAGAGATAGCCTCCCGCAGCAGGGGTACTCCACGTATAGCAAACGCCCTTCTGCGCAGGGTACGGGATTTCGCCCAGGTAAAAGGTTCCGGAAAAATAGACAAGGCTATTGCGGCTTACTCGCTGGAAGCTTTAAATATTGACAAATACGGGCTGGACGAGATAGATAACAAGATCCTCTTGATCCTTATTGATAAATTTAAAGGAGGGCCGGTCGGTATTTCTACCATTGCGACGGCTTTGGGCGAAGACGGAGGCACAATAGAAGAAGTCTATGAACCGTTTCTCATCAAAGAAGGATTTATGAAACGTACGCCCCGTGGACGTGAAGCGACCGAGCTTGCATACAAACATCTGGGGCGAAAAAAGGAAAGCGAACAGGGACTCCTGTTTTGATTATAAACCATGAGTTATAAATTGTAACTGTTTTTTACCGGTAACTCTTGAAAAAAATACTTTTTTTTGTATATAAACCGGATATATGTATATCAAAGAAATATAAAATGTACGGATATAAGGCGCTTCTTCTGTTATTTCAATCCGGTTATCCGGATTAAGGCGCTGATAACCGATAATTGTCGACTGATTTTGAACTTGGAATTGTTTATAGCAAAACGTATCCGTTTTAATGGAGAGAAAGGGGAAAAGCGGGCTTCTTCTCCGGCTGTCAAAATAGCTGTTGCCGGAGTGGCAATAGGATTGACTGCCATGATACTGGCCTTATCTATCGTTACAGGCTTCAAAAAAGAGGTGCGCAACAAGATTGTGGGTTTTGGCTCCCATATACAGATCACCAATTTAGGGAATAATAATACATACGAGACGCTACCGGTGTGCATCAGCCCCGAACTGACAAGCCGGCTGGAAAACACGGAAGGGATCAAACAAGTCGACGTCTTTGCCACAAAACCCGCTATAATAAAGACCGACAGCGCTTTTCAAGTCGTTATCCTGAAAGGGGCAGGCAAAGATTACGACTGGAGTTTCTTCAAACAAAATATGATTGCCGGAACAGTTGTCAATCCGAACGACAGCGTCCACGCCAACCAGGCAATACTGTCAAAGAATATTGCCAACAAGCTGAACCTGAAAACGGGCGACAGTTTCCTTTGCTATTTTGTGGAAGAGCCGTTCCGGTTCCGGAAATTCCATATAACAGGCATATACAGTACAAACTTTTACGATTATGACAAGCTGTTTGTTATAACGGATATCGATCTTATCCGGAAACTGAACGATTGGGATGACGACGAGGCCAGCGGGGTTGAGTTGCTTGTAACGGATTACAACAGGCTGGACGAGATCCACCGGCATGTATTTGCGGATATGATAACCTATCGCGACCGCAAAGACAATACTTTCCTGGCCCGTTCCATCAAAGAACTGAACCCGATGATATTCAACTGGCTTGAACTCCTGGATATGAATGTCGTAGTCATTATTATACTGATGTTCGCCATATCCGTCTTCACCATGATATCGGGGTTGCTTATTATCATCCTTGAGCGAACAAACATGATAGGCATACTGAAAACACTTGGCGCGCAAAATTACAATATCCGGAAGATCTTCTTGTATGTGTCTTCATTCCTTATTTTGAAGGGCATGTTGTGGGGAAATATGATTGCTATCGCAATATTGGTTATCCAGAAGAACTTCGGACTGATAAAGCTAGATCCTGAAACATACTATGTGTCTGAAATGCCCGTCGACGTCAATATCTTTTACATATTACTGATAAATACCGGAACATTGATTCTCTCTATCGTAGCCATGATAGGGCCGTCTTATCTGATAGCTAAAATTTATCCGGCAAAATCGCTGAGATTCGAGTAGCCGGCTTTCTGGTTTGCGGTCTGCATGCGTCCCGATGACAAACACGCGCAATCCGGTTCGGACGAACACACAGGTTCGCCCCTATATGTTTTTTTTGCGCCCTCTGCGGTTAAAAATTTCTTTTACGCCTGCCACATTCCATCTCCCCTGCCCTACCTCTCCTCCGGCGGAACATTCTTCCCTGCGGATTTGTTGAGTTTAAAATACGAACAGCAATGCCGGACGCATCCGTATTTGAATACCCAGGCATGGCGCATCATTATCTTGCGCCGGAGATCAAACGACTCGTAATGCTTCGTGATACCAAGATACGAGTTGACATAAGACAGTTAGAAGCTCTTCCGGAAAAATTAAAAACGGCTTGAGAGGGATGTTACATAAGAGGTTGGGACTATCGGGATTGTTTTGTTGGAAAAACGAGGTGGAAACGA
>JAISSD010000230.1 GCA_031273295.1 Prevotella sp. | reverse complement strand
GCCACTTTTCATCGCAGGGAGCGGGCATTGGTTCACCGGCTAATAAAAAATCGGGACAGCATCCTGACTTTCCTGTATCACCCGGAGGTTCCGCCTGATAACAACGGTTCGGAAAGAGCTATACGAAATATCAAAATCAAGACCAAAGTATCCGGTCAGTTCCGCAATAAAGACGGCAAGGGAGCTGACCGCTTTGCCAGGATTCGCTCCGTTATTGACACTGCCATCAAAAACGGACAGGAGGTTTATCCGGCTTTGTCCTGCCTGGCAAAAGCGTGAATCTATCCCTTATTTTTCTACCTGAGTAGTTACCCGTAAAATGTATAACGAAAATTTCTTGGGGACATCCGATGTTTCCATCCTGAAATTCTACTATGCCAGTTTCAAGATACGGCAAGGCAAGATGCCGATTTGCAGGGACGGGCAACAAAGGATATTGACATGATTGTGGTATGCGAAGCCGTCAACACGGAATAAGAACTTCAGAATGACCCTGTCAGCACGAAAGCTATTGCCAAAGCGACGGGAGTAGTAGAAGTTCCAATACAGGATTTCGTTCAAAAAATAGAAAATCTGTTTCAATTATAACTTATGCGCATACAATACGCTTCCGATTTACATTTGGAGTTCAAGGCAAATACACTCTATTTGCAAGAAAATCCCTTGCCGGTTATTGGCGACATACTTGTATTAGCCGGAGATATTATATTGTTTGAAAAAAACAGTTTAGTACAACATCCGTTTTTCGACTGGTGCGCCGACAACTTTCTGGAAACCTGTATCATTCCCGGAAATCATGAATATTACAACGGAACGGAACTTTCCGATACTCTTTCCGGCTTTGAGTATTTCCTGCGCCCCAATGTTCGTTACTTGAACAACAAAAGTATAATAGCAGGTCAAACGGAATTATTTTTCACAACGCTTTGGAGCGTCATTGATATTATGCAGCTGATGCCGGTACAAACGGGTGTCGCGGATTGCCATCGAATTATATATGACAATCGCCGTTTTACGTCACAGGATTATGAAGTAGTCCATCAACATTGCCTTGCCTGGCTGAAAGAATCATTAAGCCAATCTTTGGTAAAGCGTAAAATAATCGTTACCCATCACTGTCCAACGGATAGATTTCGTGACCCAAGATTTATCGAAAGTACGATTAATTCCGCTTTCGTTGTTCGTATGGATGATTTCGTTGAACGCAGTCTTGCCGATTACTGGATATTCGGGCATACGCACTACAATGGAGGAAAGGCTCTAATTGGGAAAACACAGTTACTGTGCAATCAGTTAGGTTATGTTCATCATGGGGAACATCATTCGTTCAAAGCGGATGCCTTTTTTGAAGTTTGATTTATTCAAAAACAAGTTATAAAAAATTGGTTTCTTTACGTCCATATCAGAATGAAGGTATTCGAGCAATTTTTGATGCTTGGAATCCTCGTACACAAAATCTGATGAATGTTCTTTTTCAGATGCCGACCGGTACAGGGAAAACTACCGTTTTCTCTGAAATAGTTCGACGTGCGCGTTTGAAAGAGAAAAAAGTATTGATTGTAGTACATCGTAAAGAATTAGTGGAACAGATTGCCGAACGCCTGTCTCACTTTCAGGTGGCAGTTGGGATTATTTCAGGCTCGATTCAACCGGATATGGAGAAAGAAGTACAAGTTGCTACTATACAAACATTGTCGAAACGCGATTATCCTCAAGCTGATATTGTTATCATAGACGAATGTCATCATGCTAAAGCAACGACATACAAAAAACTCTGGGATATATATCCGGAAGCCCGCTTCTTGGGAGTAACGGCAACTCCTGTTCGCATGAATGGAGAAGGATTTTCCGATTTATTTGATACGTTAATTTCTACCGGACAGTTGAGCGAATTTATCAAAGCGGGTTATCTTGTAAAAGTAAGATATGTAGTTGGCATAACACCCGATTTATCTTCAATAAAAATTAAAATGAATGATTATGCACAAGATGAATTGGGAGAATTGATGCAAAACGAAAACCTGATGTCTGACTTGGTCGAAAGCTATCAAAGAAAGGCGAATGGCAAAAAAATAATTGTTTTTGCCGTGAATATAGAACACAGCAAACAAATTGTAGAAAACTATCGCAGGGCAGGTATTCAGGCAGAACATATTGATGCTAATACTCCTAAAAAAGAACGCGAACATCTATTGCAATTATTTAGAGAAGGACGTATTAAGGTTTTAAGCAACGTGGATATTGTTTCGGAAGGCTTTGATGTTCCTGACTGCGAAGCAGTGCAATTGGCACGTCCAACCCAATCATTGGGATTGTATCTGCAACAAGTGGGACGTTGTATGCGTCCAGCCGAAAACAAATCGGAAGGAATTGTTTTGGACAACGCCGGTCTCTGGTTAGAGCATGGCTTCTGCCAGCAGGACAGGGTTTGGACACTTGAAGGAAAGAAAAAACTAAAACGTCGCAAAGACAATGAAATAACTGTTGCTGCTATGAGTCAAGACGGGATTATCCGTAAAATACACATTCCCGAAGAAATGAGAGGAATGGAACTGATAGAGCTTACAAAAGAAATAAAAGACTTGTTTCTTTTTGAAAATTATTTGTCAATAGCGCTTTCTAACGGACACAAACCCATTTCAGCATATTACCGGTTTACAGAACACATGGAGAATACAAATAATTGCTTGAATGCGATACACATTCGATATATTCAAAAGCGTCTCGGTAAATTGCCTAATGCTCCCAAAGAAGGTATGTGGTATCATGAAAAAAATAAAAGGAATTTGATATAGTTTGAGTGCAATGCGCAAGCATATATTTATATATATGGCTTGCTCCTTGCACTTTGTTATTTCAAAAAAGAGTTGTATTTTTGAACCTAGATTATATGCAGACAAAAGCCGGTCAACGGCAGCCAAAAACAGGCAAAAATGTTTTTCGCTAAATTGTAACCTGTAACGTAATTGTTTTTATAAGAGATTGAATAATAGGGGATTATGAGTAGAAGTTCATATTCCGACCATACCGCAGACAAGACTGATTATCAGTAGGCTGCAAAATCAATACCCAATTTTACACCCAAGATTATTTAATATGTTCCGAAAAATCAAAATTTTATGATTTTTCGGAACATATTAGTCAATACTTCTTTTTATCAGATACAAAAAACTGCATATAAAGGCGTTGATTTTATTCCGTTCTCAAAACCAAAGTTCTTTTTGGATATGCGGATAGAATAAGGTGATTTATACTTTTCCACAAATATTCCTAAACTCTTAGCACGATGCCGCTTGCCTTTCTTTACTTCAACAGGGATGACCGCGTCGTCAATCAGGAGAACAAAATCAACTTCAGCTTTACCGTCGCTTTGCCAATACATTAAATCATATCCTTTTGTAGTAAACACCTGTGCGACGTAATTTTCTGTCATCGCTCCGAGGAACGTATTATCTACTTCAATCGGGGATAATATAGTTTGTAACGGTATTTTCGACCGTAATGCAAGAATGCCGATATCTGCCATATACAATTTGAAATTTATCAAATCAACATAAGCGTTTACAGGAATATAACCATGTTCCAAGCGCTGACATTTAAGGGCAATTCCGGCGAAAACAAGCCATTCGATAGCCTCGCCAAAAATAGTGGCTGTTCCTCCTCGTTGAACCACTTTATATTGAAATTTTGTATTTTCTTTAGCTAACTGTGCCGGAATAGAGTTATAGCAAGCTCTGATTTTAATACTTGTTGCCGGGTCTGCGTATTTTGCCATATCAGCAATGTATTCATTCAGGATCCCGTTCTGAATGGATTGGATTTTCAGATAACTTTCTGTTTCAATAAATGTTACCACGGCAGCAGGCATTCCTCCTACAATAAAATATTTCCGGTACATGTCCAATGCCACTTCATGCAATGCTTCCGGCATGGCTTCATTGCCGGCATAGTGAGATTTTGTAACTACTCAGGTACCAAAACGAATTGATTTACAAATATTTATCTCGATTCATATTTTGATGTTTAATGTAGACAAGAATTATAAACTGCATATTATCAATGAATTATAAAATAAA
>JAISSD010000197.1 GCA_031273295.1 Prevotella sp. | reverse complement strand
GTAAAGAGAAAGGCTTGCATTCTTTGGCTACACCCGGAGCAAATCAGGCCGTCAAACATATATGCGGTTTCTTGAACCAAACTGAAATATGTTTCCCGATGACCACCTCAAGCTACACTACCAATCCGTTGCTCTTTAGTTTGCGATAGTATTGGAGGTCTGAATGTATTGCATCCAATAAATCCAGTCGTTTTCGCGACCCTGCAATTACGTCCTGCAAGGTACGACACTTTTACGCCTGCGACAATTTGAATTGAATTGAAACTGTCCGGGTAGCGAACGGGCAGAATTCAAACAGATCCTCGAATTTTCAGAAAAACGTATCGGCTATCCGCATCAGTATCTCCTGAGGATCCAGCGGATTCTTTTTAGGCGGGTTTTCAGGTACCAATACTTTCAATCCTCCCGGTATGATTTTCACATGTATTTCCCTGCCCGTTTTTACCGACTCGCCGTCTATATGCATCAACCCCTCCCTTTCACGTTTGATTATGGCTTCATTTGTGACAAGGTCAATCATTTTATTGTTTTCGTCTATCTTTTTTGTAAATAGCTGCAAAGACGTCTGAGGGACGTCGAGTATGGACAGGGGTTTCAGTATGGCTATATTCATCATGCCGTCCTGTATATCGGCATGGGGGGCAATGTGCGCGTTGTACCCGTATTGCGACGCGTTGGCGCAAGTTACCACAAGGGCCTTGTCCTTTATTGTGCCTTCCGGACAGGTTATTTCATAGGTTTCGGGTTTTTGCCTGATAAAGGTTTCAAGCATGTTCTTGAGATACATGAATGAGCCTCTGCTCTTTTTGCCCGACGCCATCGCCGCCACTTCGGCGTCGAATCCGACGCCGCAGGTACAGAAAAATATGCGGCCGTTCACCATTCCATAGTCAATGGATATGATGTTCCCGTCCAGAATAACACCCATTGCCTTTTTTGCATCTGTCGAGATATTCAAATCGCGTGCCAGGCCGTTTCCGGAGCCTAAGGGTATGATACCGAGCGCCGTATTGGAGTTGACAAGCGTACGGGCTACTTCATTTACAGTACCGTCGCCACCCACGGCAATCACATAGTCTGCCTTGTCTTCGATAGCTTGTCCGGCAATTTCCGAACCATGTCCGGCATAACCGGTAATGAATATATGGACGTCAAACTTGCGGGCATCGAATGTTTCTGCAAGCCTGTATGGAAAGTTTTGCTTCGACGATGTTCCCGATTTAGGATTGATTATGGCATATATTTTTTTCTTTGTACTCATTTTATCGGCACATAAACGGTTTTGTTATGCAAAAATAATATTTTAACAGTCATAGACCAAACAATAGGACGGAATTGCTACGGCGGAAGACGTCGTATATGTTTTGTAAAGCATTCAAAAATGTATCAAGCGAAAGACAAATGAAAAACAGCCCCCCTTGAGGAAGATCAGAGGGGCTTGCAGCCGGCGGCTACTTATTCAATATATCTATTTGCTGTCTTACGGATTCCTCGTGGATCGCTTCCAGTACCACGCGCATAAACTCGGGGTTCATCCCCATGCCTTCAGCCTGGGAAATACGTTTACCCAGTATTTCATCATAGCGTTCGGTTTGTACGACAGTCATGTTGTGTTCCTTCTTGAATGTGCCTATTTCGCAAGAGATACGCATACGTTTAGCCAGCAGTTCAAGCAATTGGTCATCTATTTCGTCTATCTGCCTGCGCAAAACGGACAAGTCTTCTGTCGATTGTTTGCCGTCACGAATAACCAGTCCCGAAAGAATATCCTTTAATACGGACGGCGTCACCTGCTGCGAAGCATCGCTCCATGCATTGTCCGGGTCGCAGTGCGTTTCGATGATCAAACCTTCGAAATTCAAGTCCATTGCCTGTTGTGAAAGCGGTTGGATCAAATCGCGTTTGCCGCCGATATGGCTTGGGTCGCAAATAACAGGCAGGTTCGGGTAACGGCGTTTCAGTTCGATAGGGATATGCCATTGAGGAAGGTTACGGTAGATCTTTTTGTCGTACGAACTGAACCCACGGTGGATAGCGCCCAGTTTGGTAAGCCCCGCATTGCCCAGACGTTCAAGCGCTCCAATCCATAATTCCAGATCAGGATTTACCGGATTTTTCACCAGCACGGGTATATCCACGCCTTGCAACGCTTCCGCTATTTCCTGCACGGCGAAAGGATTGGCCGTAGTGCGGGCTCCTATCCAAAGTATATCTATACCATACTTCAACGCTTCGTAAACATGCTTTTGGGTAGCCACTTCCGTTGAAACATACAGGCCTGTTTCCTGTTTCACTTTTTTCAGCCAGGCTAGCCCCACGCTGCCTACTCCTTCAAATCCTCCGGGCTTGGTGCGTGGCTTCCAGATACCCGCACGCATGATTTTGATACCGTCGGCAGCCAGTTGGCGGGCCGTATTCATCGTTTGCTCCTCTGTTTCGGCGCTGCACGGGCCTGCGATTACCAAAGGACGTTCCGGGTCAATCCCCGGCAGTAAAATTGAATCCAATTCCATTTTATTTGAGTTTTTATGATTATATTATTGTTTGGTATCTCCGTTCATATTTATCATCCTGTCCTGCCAAGGCCGGGCTTCACCATATTCCTTATCCGCCGCAATGCCTCTTTCAGCATGTCTGCGTTGCAACAAAGCGATATGCGGATATACCTTTCGCCTTTGTCTCCGAATATAAAACCCGGCGTAAGGAATACTTTGGCGTCATACAGGGCTTTATCGGACAGTTCTTTACCGCTTTTGTATTTTTCCGGTATCTTTCCCCAAAGAAACATGCCTGCCTGGTTTTCATCGTATGTGCAGCCCAGTTCGTCCATTATGGCGGCGGCATATTTACGGCGACCGGCATACAGCTCCATGTTGTTTTTCCTGTGCCATTCGTCCGAATTGTTTAGCGCGGCAACAGTGGCCAGCTGTATGGGTTTAAGTATGCCGCTTTCGATATTGCTGAGCGTTTTGAGTATCCACCCTGTGAATCGCGGATTGGAAACGGCCAGACCGATACGCCAGCCGGGCATGTTATGCGATTTGCTCATCGAGTTCAGTTCTACGCAAATCTCTTTCGCTCCTTCAATCTGCATTATACTAAGCGGATTATCATTCAATATAAGGCTGTACGGATTATCGTGGGCGATAACAATGCCATGTCTTTTGCCAAACGCGACTAACTTTTCAAACAGCCGCAACGACGCGTTTGCGCCCGTCGGCATATTCGGATAGTTGGCCCACATTAGCTTTACGCCGGATAGATCCATCTTCTCCAATGCGTCGAAATCGGGTTGCCAGTTGTTATTTTCATCAAGTTCATATACATGAATCTCCGCTCCGGCCATCTTGCTGACAGATGTATATGCCGGATAACCGGGGTTGGGAACCAGTACGCCGTCGCCGGGGTTGAGAAAGGCAAGCGAGATATGCAGAATACCTTCTTTGGAACCAATGAGCGGCTGTATCTCTGTTTCGGGATCAAGCCTGACATTGTACCATCTCTTGTACCACCCGGCAAAAGCTTCGCGCAATTGTGGAATACCGGCATGCGGCTGATAACCGTGTGCATCGCTTTGCCATGCAGATCCGCCCAGCATTGCTATCGTTTCTTTCGATGGCGGCAGGTCGGGACTGCCTATACCGAGGCTGATAACATTTTTTCCTGCCGCATTCATTTCCGCTATTTCTCTCAATTTGGCAGAGAAATAGTATTCTTGCACAGTATTCAGGCGACCGGCGGGTATTATTTCTTTCATTTTTTTAGCTGTTGGCTGATAGCCTTTTATCTAGTTTATAATTCATAAATATTTACAGTTCGCTTTGCCGGCCTTCCGGATATTCGCCCAAAACCTTCAGTTCGCTTGTCAGGGGACGGATAGCGTCCAGCGATTGATGATAACGTTCCAGATCGGAGAATGTGAGGTCTGCGTAAAACTGGTATTCCCACTCCCGTCCTACAATCGGAAGGGATTGTATCTTTGTCAGGTTGATGCCATAAAACGAAAAGACGGACAATACTTTGGCCAGGCTGCCTTCACTATGGGGCAAAGTGAATACGATAGAAGATTTGTTTTTCACCTCGTCCTGCTGTATTTCATCCACTACCCACTTATTGCCAAAAACGAGAAAGCGGGTAAAATTGTGTTTATTTGTTTCAATACCTCTCGCCAGTATATCCAATCCGTAAATTTCAGCCGCTCTGGCGCTGCATATAGCGGCAGTCGCCGGCAGTCGCTTTTCGGCAACGTCCTTCGCGGCAAGGGCTGTATCTTCATGCTCTATGATGCGCACCCCGGGTAATGTGTCGAGAAAGCCGGTACATTGCATCAAGGCGATAGGATGAGACTCCACTTCCTTTATGTCATGGATGCTCTGCCCGTGAAGGGCGGCAAGACAATGGGATATGCGCTGCTTGAATTCTCCCGCAATGGGCAATTTATTTTCTTTCAGCAGTTCATAGTTGCCCAGAAGGCTTCCTGCAATGGTGTTTTCTATAGCCATGACGCCAATAGTATCCGGCTCTTTTTTAATAGTTGTGAAAATATCGCGAAAAGTGACGCATGGCGCTATTTCGACTTTTTCTCCAAAGAAGTTTTCAGCGGCAATGCCGTGATATGCTCCCAGTCCTCCCTGTATTGCTACTCTTTTCATTTGTTTAGCTTATTGTAAAAAAAAATCCCGCCATACCTGACAGGATTCCATATATCTGATTGTTTTATTTCAATTTTCTCATACAAAATCCTGTTTCACCTTTTAAAAAAGTAAAAAAAGAAAAAGTATGCGGAAAAATTTCTCATTATCAACAGATGTTTTTTTATTATGGATACAAAAGTAATATTTTTTTTAATAATACAAACGTTTTGTCTCTTTTATTTGAGAAACCGTCTAAATTTTCCATGAATATTTTCCTGCGGGAATAACGCTTGCATCCGGATTTCGCCGGTTTCCGGTTCTTCATTCCGGTTCTTCATTCATCTCCAGTCTGTTTTTGTCCGGTTTTCCCTTTTGCCTGCAAATACCCGATCATTGTCATGCCATCATTGTCAACGTAGAAGCTACGGTATACGACATTGTTGGGGCATATAAATCGATGGTAATGAATAAATGTCCGGAAACATACAAATCCAAAAACGGATATACGGGCATTTTCCGGCAATGCAATTAGTATGAACGCGTCATTCGCAACCAACAACCGTATCAAAACATGCCGGAAATGTACCCGTTAAATTTACCCTTGTGTTGATTGCCGGTAAAAAATTACTATATTTGGTTCAAATATTTTTCAATAACCTTTTATATATTGCCAATGAGAAAGAATACATTGCTGTTTGTTGTTTTAATATTTATTACGGACATTTACGGACAGCGGCTTTACAAAACAGATATACCCGTCGTGAAAGATGAATACTGGTGGGGAGGCGTTGTCGCTTACGGTTCGCGTATGCCTTACCTGGAACCGCTCGCGGAATATGATCTGGCTCTTCGAAACAACAATAACCAGGTTGTTCCCCTGTTCCTTTCCAGCAAAGGGCGGTATCTTTGGAGCGACCGGCCTTTCCGGTTCGAGATTGCCGGCAATACCCTTAAAATAACTTCCGACTACGAACAGGTAGCCGTGCAGCAGTCAGGTTCTACATTGCGGGACGCCTGTCTGGCAGCGAGCCGGAAGTATTTCCCTCCTACGGGAACATTGCCGGATGAACTGTTTTTTACCATGCCCCAGTATAATACATGGATCGAGTTGATGTATAACCAAAATCAGGAAGATATACTGAAATATGCACAGGCTGTTTCCGATAACGGTTTTCCCGCAGGAGTACTGATGATTGACGATAACTGGCAGAAATATTATGGAAACTTTGATTTCCGTCCCGAAAAATTTCCTGACGCCAAAGGAATGATCCGTAGCCTGCATGACATGGGTTTCAAGCTAATGTTGTGGGTATGTCCGTTTGTAAGTCCCGATAGCCCGGAATACCGTGGTCTGATGGCCGATGGCTATCTGCTCAAACGCAAGGGTTCGGACAGGCCTGCCATTATCAACTGGTGGAACGGACAGAGCGCTTGCTATGACCTGACTAATCCCAAAGCTTTTGGCCATTATGTGAGTATCCTCAAGGGGATGCAGCGGGAATACGGCGTGGACGGCTTCAAATTCGATGCAGGGGATAACAGCTTTTACGATCCGCAATATATAGACAGTCATAAAAAAGATGCGGCCTCCGTAGACCATACAATGGCGTGGATGAAAACAGGGCTGGAATTTCCGTTCAATGAATACCGCGCAGGCTGGAAAATGGGTGGACAACCTCTGGTTCAACGACTGGGAGATAAATATTATTCATACTCCGCGTTGCAATCATTGATACCGGAAATGACTGCCGCGGGATTACTTGGCTATGCCTATACCTGCCCCGACATGATAGGCGGCGGACAGATCGCTTCATTTATGGATCTGGATACGAAGGATTTCGACCAAAACCTTATCGTGCGTTCGGCACAGGCGCATGCCCTGATGCCAATGATGCAGTTTTCCGTAGCCCCGTGGCGTGTCCTGGACAAGGAACATCTGGCAATGGTGCGCGATATGGCTGACCTGCACCGGCAGTTTGGGGAATATATTGTCGGATGTGCAAGAGAATCATCCGTCACGGGAGAGCCTGTTGCAAGACACATGGCATACTCGTTTCCCGACGAAGGCTTCGAGACCTGTAAAGACCAGTTTATGCTGGGAGACAGGTACATGGTAGCGCCTGTGGTCACAAGGGAAAACAAAAGGCGGATAAAACTGCCCGGAGGCAAATGGAAGGACGACAAAGGCAAGCTATATAGCGGCGGGCAGACCATATACATGGAGATCCCGATAAACAGGCTTGTGTATTTTGAAAAGCAACCGGCAAAACAGACAACAGTAAATTAAAGCGTATGAAAAATAGTCGATCTGTCATCCATGAAGTAACGCCTCTGTCCGAAAAAGATTGTTTTTACATAGTGGACAGGCATAAAACCGAATTTACCTATCCCATCCATAATCATAGCGAATACGAATTGAATTTGATATTGAATGCCGCGGGAGTAAGAAGGATCGTCGGAGATTCCATCGAAGTGATTGGAGATTATGACCTGACGCTTATAGCAAGCGAAGAACTCGAACATGTATGGGAACATCACGAATGTAAATCGAAGGATATAAGGGAAATAACAATTCAATTTTCTTCGGAATTGTTTTTTGACAGCTTCTTGAACAAGAACCAGTTCTCATCGATTCGATACATGCTTGAAATGGCGCAAAGAGGCTTGTCGTTCCCGACTGAAGGAATGATGAAGGTTTTCCATTTACTGGATACGCTAGCGCGTGAACAGCAGGGATTTTATGCTGTGATGAAATTCCTTGCCGTTTTATATGAACTGTCCCTTTACACAGACGCTGCGCGGGCGCTATCCAGTTCTTCTTTCGCAAAGTCCGGCTTGTATACCGACAGCCGGAGAATAAGGAAAATACAGGAATTTATAAATGAAAATTACAGGGAGAATCTAAATCTCGGTCAACTTGCCGGGATAGCAGGCATGACGCCTGTGTCTTTCAGCCGCTTTTTCAAACTTCGCACGGGTAAAAGTCCTTTCGATTATATAATAGAAGTTCGACTGGGGTGCGCCACGCGTTTTTTGGTTGAGAGTTCCAAGTCTGTCAGCGAGATCTGTTTTGAATGCGGATTCAATAATATTTCAAATTTCAATCGCATATTCAGAAAAAACAAGAACTGCACTCCGAAAGAATTCAGGGAAAACTACAAGAAGTGCAAGGTACTGGTGTGACAGCGATTTGTTTTTCCTCTTTGTCCGGCTCCGATAGCCTGTCGCTTCGCAAAAGAAAAAACAACCTGAAAATTTGAACAGGCGAAATTTAAACGGATTCTGAAATTCCGATTGCAAACAGACTCGTTTTATCTCTCAAAATCATGATCCTGAAAAATTTAAACGGATTCCGGGGATTCGGAGATAAAATAATACACATACAATTCAAACAGACCAGGCCATTCCGTATTTTTATCCCTGTCGAAAGGCCAGGCTCCGGGAATTGCTCCCGCATTGTGACAAATGATAAAAAAATATCAATACAGTTGTTCCATATCATCATTTTATAGATACACAAACACAAAAAAACGCTTTACTGTCCGGGATTCCAACTCGTAACGCCGTCGAAAAAAGCATATACGATTGACAAAATCATATCATCATCTGATATAATAGTACTTGTTATTGAATTTTCACGACTGTATTTTTGCAACGGGGATGGATATTTATTCGATCCACAGGCTAAGAACAGTTTGAAAAGTACACATTTACACTGTTTATTTTAACAGGAATTCGAGAAACCGGCAAGATATGTTCAGACGCTGTTTAAATTTTAGTCAATGAAATATTCCGGTTCTAAAACAGTTCTTTATTTACTGGAGATTTTATTGTTTAGCTTTCTGTCAAACTCTGGAATTTCTATTGCAAACAGGCTCGTTTTATATCTTGAAACAATGTTTTTGAAAAATTTAAACGGATTCTTGAAACTCCCGAAAGCTTTGCTCCGAATAAAAACTTCCTGTCATTTGAAATGAAAACAAACTGCGGTATCAACAAAACCGAAAGGCTTCGATTACGTGAAACAGAATACACTAACAGACCCGAATGCAGATGGGGCGGATCCGGAGAGTCCGAAATAACGATGCGTATCTCTGCGAATGATATTCGGCATAAACTGTATTATTAACCCGATTAAAAAATTTGATATGATTAACTTATGAAAAGAAGAATTTACAAATTGCTTTTGTTTTTTTGCCTGGTACCTGTCTCATTACTGGCGCAACAGCCGGATGTGTCGGGCACGGTAACGAATGCTTTAACGCAGGAAAATTTGCCCGGAGTCACAGTCCGGATCAAAGGAGGCCTTTCGGGCGCAATCAGCGACGAAGACGGACAGTATTCCATCAAGGCCAAACGGGGGGATATTCTTGTTTTTTCGCTTGTAGGAATGAAACCCGTGGAAAAAACGGTAGGCTATGACAGTCGGATCAACGTCGCCATGGAAAATGACAACACCCTGTTGAACCAGGTGGTCGTTATCGGATATGGCGCCGTCAAAAAGAGTCATTTGTCGGGGGCGGTGAGTTCCCTCGATTCAAGGGAACTGAACGGGCGTGTCGCTACCAATGCGGGAACAGCTTTACAGGGTAAAATACCGGGCGTGTCGGTTTCCACTTCGAGCGGAAACCCAAACAGCGGTATGAACATAAATGTGCGTGGTATTAACTCGCTGTTCAACAATACTCCTCTTTATGTGATCGACGGCGCTTTCGGGGATATCAATATGGTAGACCCCGCTGACATTTTGTCGATAGAAGTATTGAAAGACGCCGCTTCCGCCGCTATTTACGGCTTGCGTGCAGCGGGCGGTGTGGTATTGATCACCACCAAAGGCGGCAGTAAGGATATGCCCGCCAAACTGGATTTGAACTTCTTCACCGGATTCAGCTGGAACCCCAAAAAGATAAAAGTTTTTACAGGTGAAGAATATAGTCGTTTTGCGAGGTATTACAATCTGGCAGGCGACGGATACGGCGCGGAAGCAGGCGCGATCCCTTTCGTTGGCGAAGGCGCCGACTGGCAAGACGTGATGCTGCGTACCGCAATGACTTACAAAGTGAATGCCAGCCTGACCGGCGGCTCCAAAACCGGTACGCATAGCGCCTCGATAGGTTATCTGAACAAGGACGGCATCATACGCAACACGGGACACGAATCGTACAACATCCGTTTAAAAAGCGATTATTCTTTCCTGAATAACCGGCTGACCGTGGGAGAGTCCATGATTCTGCAAATGTCGAAGGGACACGGCTGGATCTATGAAAATAGCGTGTATAACTTCCTTCAATTTCCATCGGTGGTACCGGTATACGATGATACCAACTCTTCCGGCTGGGGAACCTCCAACAACATCAACTCGCCTAATCCGCTGGCCGAAACGGTATTGTTTGACAGGAACGAGAAAAGCGCCAGAATTTTCCTTAATGCTTACCTGCAGGCGGAGATATTCGCCGGATTGAAGTATAAGTTCAATATAGGTATCAGAAAGAACTACGGGACGTCGAGATTTTATACGAATGCGTATGACCTGGGGACGTATGGCATAAATGAAAAACCGGACCTGGAAGAATCCTCGTCTGAATACCAGTCGTGGGTTATAGAAAATACTCTTGACTACGACCGCAAATTCGGAAAGCACAACATCTCTTTGCTGGCAGGATATTCCGCTCAGCAAGACAGGCATTGGGGAATGACGGGTTACAATCAGGATTTGCCGTCCTACATCAATTCAATGACGGGCAATGTGACCACCGTGAGGGCCTCGAGTTCCATATATGAGCTGGCGCTGGTTTCACAGTTTGGACGTGTGATGTACTCTTACGATGACCGTTATTTGCTGTCGGCTTCCATTCGCCGCGACGGGTCGTCCCGTTTCAAAAGCGGACATCAGTTCGGATATTTTCCTTCTGTTTCTTTGGGTTGGAACATGCATCGGGAAAGTTTTTTCGGCAATTTGTCAAAAACTTTCGACCAGTTGAAACTCCGGTTGAGCTACGGCAAGTTGGGCAATCAGGAGATCAACGGCTACTATCCCACATTAAGTATCGTATCCGACGGGATGAATTACCTGCAAGGCGGTAATATCTGGTTTGGGCAACAGCCGTATGTCAGCGCTATTTCTCCGTCGAACTTAACATGGGAAAATTCGGAAACATATAACGCAGGACTGGACGTCGTATTGTGGAACGGAAAGCTTGGCCTTACCGCTGACGCTTATGTAAAAAACACGAACGATGTGCTGCTTCCCGTGCCTTTGGCCGGTTCGACAGGTATTTCCGGTTCACCGTGGCGGAATGCCGGACAGGTACGCAATACCGGATTTGAACTGGCGGTCAATCATCGCGGAAAGATATCAAAAGATTTCAACTACTATGTGGGGGGAAATATTGCCACGGACAACAACAAGGTGACAAAGATCACGCTTGGAGGCGATAATATGATCGTTCCCGGATATAATCCGCACATGGCCGGAGGACAGGGT
The DNA here is from genome assembly GCA_031273295.1 of Prevotella sp. Lineage (GTDB taxonomy): Bacteria > Bacteroidota > Bacteroidia > Bacteroidales > Dysgonomonadaceae > Dysgonomonas. The sequence continues at coordinate 19,328 of JAISSD010000197.1, read as the reverse complement.
ATCACAATGTTTCGCCAGGGTTACCCGATGGGTTATTTCAATCTGATTGAAACCGACGGCATTTTCCGCAGTCAGGAGGAGATCGAGAAACACAGGGATGAAAACGGAAAACTTGTTCAACCCGGCGCGCAGATAGGGGATATTCGCTATAAAGACTGGAATGGCGACGGCGCTATCAATACTGACGACCAGCATTATGTGGGAAGCCCCTTCCCTGACTTCACTTTCGGCTTCCGCTTGGGCGGAGACTGGAAGGGCATTGACTTCAATCTGTTTTTCGACGGCATGAGCGGGAATAAAATATACAACTATCCGCGTTATATACTGGAGTCCGGTAACTATAACGGTAACTATGGCACGAAACTGGCTGATTCGTGGCGTCCCGACAACCGGAATACCGATACGCCCCGTTTCTCGAAAGTTGACGGCGGCGACAACAAACTGGCCTATACCGACAGATGGCTTGAAGACGGATCGTATCTGCGCCTGAAAACATTGGATATAGGATATAACCTGCCCGCTAAATGGCTGAAAGCCGTTAAGCTGGAAAGGGTACGGATATACGCATCCATGGAGAACCTCTTTACTTTGACGCGGTATTCCGGTTATTCTCCCGATTTGGGGGAAAGCGACGTGGATATCTCCGGCATGCAACTCAAGGTGATGACCAGGGGCGCCGACCAGGGCCGTTATCCTTTGCCCCGAACCGTTTCGTTTGGTATACAGGTTAGTTTATAATATTCAATATTTTAAAATCGAATGATGTTATGAAAAGAAATCGGTTGACATATATAATGATGATCGCCTTGTGCGGAGCGCTTTTTTCCTGTAGCGAATCTTTTTTGGATTTGAAAGACAACAATCACTTTACGGAAAAGGATTTCTGGAAAAACAAAGCCGATGCGGAGAGCGCTTTATCGGCTGCCTATTCGCCCGTCAAATTTCAGATGGACGGTTACTACGGGGCGTTCAACGGATGGCTGAACCTGAACAGTCGCGGAGATGACATCTTCACTGTTGTCGGCGAAGAGATTGCAATGTGGAATATAGCCACGTTCCAAAACACGCCGTCTACCGGTCAGGATCCTTTTGGCTATTTGTTCACGGGCATCCAGCGCGCCAATGTCCTCCTGGCGAATCTGGATAAAATACCGGAATCCGGCATTAGCGCCGAAGACCGTTTGATGATCAAGTGCGAAGCGTTGACTCTTAGGGCTTTCCAGTATTACCTGTTGGTGACCAACTACGGCAAAGTACCTTTGAGGCTGATTCCGTCTAACGAAGACACACCGACCAGAGAAGCCGCTTCCGAAGAACGAATATGGCTACAGATAGAAGACGATCTGAAAGCCGCTATCGCCGGCAATCTGCCCGTTACCCGTTCGGCAAACGAAAAAGGACGTATAGAGAAGGGAACGGCTATCGCCATGCTGGGTAAAGCTTACGCGGCACAGCATAGATACAGGGAAGCGAAAGACCATCTTCAACTTTTACTTGAAGCCCCCTATACTTATGAGCTGATGAATAATTATGCCGATAACTTCACCACGAAAGCCGAAAACAACAGGGAATCGCTCTTCGAATTGCAATACAGTCAGGACGGCCGCGATACATGGGGTAACGAGGACGGAATAAACTTGGGCAGTTCTCTTCCGCAGTTTATTGGTTCGGTGGCTTCCGGCGGCTGGTCCAAACTGATGCCGTCTGCGTATGCTGTAGGGCGGTTTGTAAAGGAATTAAGGCCTCAAGGTTCCGATACGAAATTCGACAAGCGCATGTACGCCAGTCTTTTTTTCGATCCGCAGACTTACGGAGATGTGGCGCCCAACGAAAAATGGTATGGCGGAGCGCTGTCCATGGATGAATTGTGGAGCAGTAACGCGCCGAAAATGGCCGGAGGCGCGCCGGCATATAGCGTTAATGGCGCTCCCGGCAAATTCCTGCTGAAGAAATATACGGCTTACCATGTCAACGAACGAAACGCGGATCTGATGAGCAGCAAAGAAGGCAAATCGAATAATGTGCGCGTTCTGCGTTTCGCGGAAGTCTTGTTGCTGTACGCCGAAGCGTGCGCCAAAACAAATGATGTGACAGGCGCGAATTATGCCTTGGGACGTATTCGCCAAAGAGCGGGGCTGGAAAATAAAACCTTTGCACAGGGACAGCTCATGGAGGAGATCGAACATCAGAATCTGCTTGAATTCTTTGGCGAAGGACACCGCTTCGATGATTTGAAACGCTGGTACTCTACTGCGGAAATTCAACGGATCTTTCAAGCCAACGAGAAACAGGGAGCCGGAAATTTTCAGGAAAAGCACAGGTATTATCCCGTTCCGGCCAGCGAATTGAACGCCAATGGCGGTATGAAACAAAACCCTTTGTGGCAATAAATGACTATTTTAAACAACAAACCCTTTAAAAGATAAATATGAAATATTTTTATTTGCTAGCATTAGCGATATTCTGTTTATTCATGGCCTGTTCGTGCAACGACGGCAGTCTGAGCCATGAGAATGTGAATATTCCCGATCCGGTGGAAGGATCGGACGAGGATGACGGTTTTTCTCCCGAACCGGTGACAACGGCTGTTATTAAACTTCAAACGGGTGCGGAACACGAACATCAGATAATCGACGGATTCGGTTGTAATTTTGCCGGATGGGCAAATGTCACATACCTGCATATGCAACGCGAAGCCATACTGGACGACCTTTTCGGAGATAACGGGCTTCGCCTTAATATTTGCCGCGGAGCCATATACGAACACTTTGAAAATCCTGACACCAAAGAAATCAATTTCGGTATGGACAGGGAGTACAATGTGCCTCCAAACTATCCGCCATTGCTTAATATCTGGAATAATGACAACCAGGGAGCCATGACGAACCAGCTGGCGCAAATGTGGCTGACGGAATACATGTCGAAGAAATACAAGGATGTGAGGTATATATTCTCTGCATGGACTCCGCCGGCGCAATGGAAAACGGGGTCTTCCGTGAATCCTGACAAATTCAAGGAGATTGCCGGTTATATGGTAGATTTTATAAAAGCGTATACGGGAAAAATAGACTTTAAAATATATGCCGTTTCGCCGACAAACGAACCCCTTACCGGAGGTACGGGATGGGGCGGCTGTAGATGGACGGACGCCCAACTTGGCAAATTCGTTCACGAGTATTTAAGGCCGGCCATGGACAAAGACGGATTTGATGACGTCAAGATCATACTTGGGGAATATCCGTGGTGGAATCTTGGAAGAACTTATCTTAACGGCATATTGGACAAGTATCCGGATATTTTGAATGACAATATTATTGCCGCGGGTCATGGCTATAGTACCTCTGACGTAAACATTGTACCTTACGACAGGTATGAAGAGCAAGGCGTCCAGGTATGGCAAACCGAAGTGAGCGACGACAGAAAACGCGATGAAACCTGGGACGATGCGATGAGGTGGGCGAAAACTATCAATACATACCTTACGGTCGCAAATACGAATGCGTTTCTTTGGTGGGCCGCAGGCCGTCACTGTTCCTCTACCGGTGAAAATTTGCTTCAATACGACCCTGACGTGTTTCCGGGAACGGGCTACTACAAGGTTAGCCGCTATTACACACTGGGACATTTCAGCCGTTATATTCCCGAGGGCGGTCGCCGTGTGGATTTGCAGGCCATACCGTCCGGTAACGATACATTCCCCGCAGAGCTTCAGATGTCGGCATATGTGAAGGATGACGCGTATACAATCGTATTGGTAAACAGTTCCAAAACGGAATCGTTTTCCACGCTGCTGGAGGTAGAGGGACAGGTATTCAATAGCATGGTTGCCTATACCTCGGACGAGAATGTGAAATGGTTGCGCAAAAAACTCAATCCGTCGTTGACCGGGCTGCGTTCGGTTACAGTACCCAAATATAGCGTAGTAACCATAACCGGAAAAATTAAAAATGCCGGATGATAAAGAAAAGAATATTATGAAACGGGCACGCAAAAGTGGCTCCAAAGAGCATGAAACAATGTTCGGCGGAGCCGGCGTTGCGAGTTCCTTATGACCATTAAAAAACAAATTATATACGCATGAAACGAAGCATGATTTTTGTCAAATCATCAAAGTCCGTGATAATAAAGATCATGCAAGTTCCATATGTCAATTGAAAACAAAATTATTATCCTATGAAAAAGAATTTACTGTACCTGGCGGGTTTTCTGGTTGCCGCCGTCAGTCTGTTGACGGGTTGCAGCGACAATGGAGACGATTTGAAATACAGCGGTTTGGTTCTTGATACGGAACAGTTGGTGATAGATATGGACAAAAGCGATGAGGGCGTGATCCGGGTTACCGAGGGTAACGGCAACTACAGGGTTGCATTATCCGACGAAAATATAGCCGCCGTAAAGGTGGATGGTAATCTCATCCGTGTCACCGCGATGCAATCCGGCAAGGTGGACATGACCGTCACCGACTGGGCTAAAAAGTCGACTTCAGCCAGGATTGTTGTCAAACGGGAGGAAGAGCTGATACTGGGTAACGAATCGCTCAAAGTCCTTATCGGCCGGCCCGGGTACTTATCGGTTTATACGGGTAACGGACAATATTCGGCATCATCATCGGACGAATCGATCGCTGTCGCCGATGTTGACGAAGACGGCAAGATCACCGTATCCGGATTGGCCCGGGGAACCGCGACAATCACGATTACCGATAAACTGGGAAAGAGCGCCAAATTTACGGCGGTCGTATCCAGGCAACTGCTCTTTGACCGCACGGAAGATATCTATATGTTGGAAGTAGGCGTCCCCTTTGAGATAAATATCCTTGACGGAAACGGCGGATATACCTCTTCTGTCAGCTCCGCCGCTTATCTGGAATGTACTGTCGCCGGCACGAAAGTACTTGTCAAAGGCAAAAGGTGCGGCAAGCCCAATGCCACTTTCACGGTAAAGGATGCGGACGGTGTTTCCGTAACCATCAGGGTCACGTTTATGGATAACAACTATCTGGACAACCTGAAGCTCTACCGCGCCTTTGTTCCGGAAGACGCTCCTTTTCAGCAGTCGTCAGGGGTCGGTACGGCTGTTTATTCGCCCGAACTCAGACATAGCCAGTTATCTGTCAAAAGTTCCACCTTGGCGATAATATCCACAGGCTATTGCCTCGAATTTGCCGGAGATCTTTCCGTTGGCGGCAAAAATGACGCTGTAATGTACCTGATAAAAAGAGGGGAGGTCGATTTAAGCGCCAAACAGCCGGTCGCCGATTTACGAATAGACAAGGTGGAAGGCGTCTGGTACTGGGCCAGCTTCTTAACGGCAGGCAAAACCATACGCTCCTACATTGTGACCAGGCAGACGAATTAGTTGGCAGGCGATCCCGGAGTTTGTCTGGATTTTGCCCGTTCAACTTTTTAGCTCTGTTTTCAGTCCGGTTTCTCTTTTGTGAAGCGACAATAGCGGGTTCCTGAAAAATTTAAACAGATTCCCGGCAAAGGGGAAGACCGGATGAAAACAGACTGAATTAAACCCTAACTCCGCTTGAATTAGGTATGCTATTGTCCTCAAACGGGGTAGAAAAATTGATATTAACGCAGATAACCAATGCTTTATGATTTTATCATATATATTGTGGCACTTTTGTAATACATTGAATTACAGAATTATCTATTTGTGGAGTATCAAAATTGATAAAATATTTTAAGTAACCTAATTAGGCTGTCTAAAATATTTTACTAAATAACAATGTATCAAATAAATAGATTAATAGACGCACTAAAAATGGCGGAGTTAGGGATTAAAATATAACAAAATGAGCGATCTGTTTAAAAAACGTCTTGCGGCTGTAACAGCAGAATACGAACGGTTAATTGCATTGAAGAATGAACCTGTATTGCCCGGAAACGGCATTTTCGAACGATACAGAAATCCTGTTCTGACGGCAGCCCACACCCCTGTATTCTGGCGTTACGATATGAACGAAGATACCAATCCGTTTTTTATGGAGCGTTTCGGTATCAATGGCGCTTTCAATGCGGGCGCCATAAAGCGGGATGGTAAATACCTGATGGCCGTGAGAGTGGAAGGCTATGACCGCAAGTCGTTTTTTGCCATTGCCGAAAGTCCCAATGGTATCGATAATTTCCGATTCAGGGACTATCCCGTGATAATGCCCGAAACGGAAACTCCCGATACAAATGTATATGACATGCGTCTTACGGCACATGAAGACGGTTGGGTTTACGGCATTTTCTGTACGGAAAGAAAAGCTCCGGATGCTCCTGCCGGCGACTTGTCGTCTGCGGTGGCGGTGGCGGGTATCGCCCGTACAAAAGACTTTGTGGAATGGGAACGCCTGTCTGACCTGAAATCGAAGAGCCAGCAACGCAATGTTGTGCTTCATCCTGAATTTGTAGACGGCAAGTATGCTCTTTATACACGTCCGCAGGATGGCTTTATCGATGCCGGAAGCGGGGGAGGAATCGGATGGGCGTTGATAGACGATATCACAAACGCGGAAGTAAAAGAAGAAAAGATCATCAACTTCCGTCATTATCATACGATCAAGGAACTAAAGAATGGAGAGGGCCCTCATCCCGTGAAGACGCCGAGAGGGTGGCTTCATTTGGCGCATGGCGTGCGCGCATGCGCCGCCGGATTGAGATATGTTTTGTATCTTTATGTGACGGATCGGGAACAACCTGATAAATTGATTGCGGAACCGGCAGGTTATCTGATGTCCCCTCTTGGAGAAGAACGGATAGGGGACGTCTCTAACGTATTATTCGCAAACGGCTGGATAGCAGACGGGGATGGTACGGTATATCTGTATTATGCATCGAGCGACACCCGTATGCATGTGGCAGTGTCTTCGGTAGACCGCCTGCTTGATTACTGTTTTAATACGGCGCCGGATGGTTATCGTTCGGCGGCGTCGGTTGAGACATTAACGGCAATTATCAGGAAAAATCTTGAAGATCGCTGATTTATACTTTCCGGACTACACTTATACATAAACACAATGAATACAAAAGTCACATTAAAAGAAAAGACAGGCTACGGATTCGGCGATATGGCGTCTTCCATGTTTTGGAAAATATTCGGCATGTACTCGCTGTTTTTTTACACGGATGTTTTTGGAATAACGGCCGTAGCAGCCGGTACCATGTTTTTAGTTGCGCGGGTATGGGATTCTTTTTTCGATTTATTCGTAGGTATTGTCGCCGACCGTACCGAAACACGTTGGGGAAGATACCGCCCGTATTTACTTTGGTTTGCCGTCCCGTTTTCGGTAATGGGAGTGATCACATTCCTTGTGCCTGATTTCGGAGCCGCAGGCAAGCTGGTTTATGCCTATGCCACCTATTCTTTGATGATGATTGTATATTCTCTTGTCAATGTACCTTACGCGTCCCTGTTGGGCGTGATGTCGTCCAATCCACTGGAACGTAATATATTATCCTCTTACCGCATGTCTTTTGCGTTTATCGGGAGTTTCATAACCTTTATGTTATTTCAGCCGTTGACAGATGCATATTCGGATGTTTTTGGCGCTGACGGCGACGGGCAGGTTCAGGCTGTTGTGGAACAAACGGCGGAAGCTAGCGTAAGCGCTTCTCCGATTGGATGGACATTGGGGATAGCGACTGTAGGCGTAATTTGTACCATCCTGTTTTTCCTGTGTTTCAAATGGACGCGGGAACGGGTTCAGCCCCTAAGTGAAAATGAGGATGTTTCCGTCAGGCGGGATTTGAGCAGTCTTTTCCATAACGCGCCCTGGTGGATCCTTGTTGGTACAGGTCTGGCGGCCTTACTGTTCAATGCTATCCGCGACGGAGTGGCCATTTATTATTTCAGGGATCATGTGCAGGTAACCGGCAGAGCGCCTCTGACAGGCTGGGATATGACTACTGTGTATTTCCTTGCAGGACAGGCCGCCAGCCTTGCCGGTGTTATTTTGGCGCCGGCCCTGTCTTCCAGATATGGCAGGAAGAGGACTTATATGGTCGCAATGGCAATAGCTGCCGTGTTAAGCGCAGTTTTCTTCTTTGTGCCAAATCAACCGGGCTGGATCCTGTTGTTGCAGATATTGATCTCTCTTTGCGCAGGTTATGTGCTTCCTTTGCTTTGGAGCATGTTTGCCGATATAGTCGATTACCAGGAATTGAAAACAAATCGCCATACACCCGGATTGATCTTTTCTTCATCGTCCATGTCTCAGAAACTGGGCTGGGCATTGGGCGCCGCGCTCACCGGCTGGATGCTTTTTCTGTTCGGATATGATCCTGACGTCGCCCGGCAGAGTACGCAAACTGTTTTTGGGGAACGCCTGATGATAAGTTTAATTCCCGCAGTGTGTTGTGTGGCGGCTTTCTTTGGCATGATGGCATATCCGCTTACGGAAAAGAAAGTGGCAGAAATGGCGGAAGAATTGGCGGAAAAACGCGCCAAAACAGAATAAACATTCCGGATTTTGGAAATGTCCTATCCCGCTATGGGACGTTGCTTTGAAAAATCAAACTGTTGCAGGTTATTTATTTTTCATTGCCAAGCCATATAATTCACGACAATATAAATTTAACCTGTAAGGTTTCACTGGATTAAAAAAAAGACTATTTTTGTATAATACAAAAATATTGCTATATGCTTGCTTTTAGATTAACAACCCGAAAGAGTATTTAATCAACGCTATAAAAAAAGAATTAATTGCTTTTACGAAAAATAAATTATTATGAAAACAGGAGATAAAGCAAAAGTAAGCCCGGAACTAACAGGCTTGGATGTATGGGTAGAAGGAGAAGTTATCGACGTTGAGAAAAACCCTTTCAAGGGAATTGTGATAGCTATCAAGGATAAACTTGGGCGCATCTTCTTCGGGGAAGAAAAATATTTTTTACCGGCATAAAATAAAAGGATGATATGAACACGAACGGTTTGAACGGTAATGCCAAGCCGTAAATATCCCGCAGGGGCGACACTTTCAGGTCTGCCGGAAGGAATTAAGAATTAATTAAAAACCACGAAATGTCAAATGTTTTTGTCCGTTAGGGCATCCTTTGTGTTAAAATAACAATAATCCCCGTCTTTCTCGGATTTAACTGCACGTTCCGTTTATTGTTATACCGCGCACGGCATGGTTTTGTGCATGGATGGTATATGGTAAAAAACGCATGAGTATATGAATTCCATATATATATAATTATGCACAAAAGTATGTCGCGTGAAGTATAATTGTAATCCGTTCATTTTTCACTTGTATCTTCTTGCAGGTACAAAAACAAGTACTTATATTTGTGTAATAAAATAATATCGATTATGCAAACAGTGAGTTATACGGAATTGAGAAGCAACCTTAAACATTATCTCGACAAGGTGTTGAATAATAGCGAACCGCTAATAGTTCACCGTTCCGGCAATGAGAGTGTTGTGGTTATCTCCCTGGAAGAATATAATGCCATCAAGGAAACCGAATACATTATGTCTTCGCTGGCAATGACGGGCAGGATAAAAGAGGCGGAGGAAAAATTGCGCTCCGGTCAGGGTAAGGTCTTAAAAACCGAAGATTTATGGAAATAAAATACTCGCTTAAGGCGCTGGAAGATATTGAGTATTGGAAAAAAAGCGGTAATCTGTCTATCATGAATAAAATTACGCGCTTGATGGAAGAAATAGCCGCTCACCCGTTTACTGGAAGCGGGAAACCCGAACCTTTAAAATATGAACTTTCCGGCAAATGGTCGAGGAGAATTAATTACGAGCATAGAATAATATATTCTGTCAATGAGGATACGATAGAAATTCATGTGTTCTCCATGAGGTAAATGCTTTGCGCCCTTTGTGTTAAATGAATTCAGCCGTTCTTTTCTTGCAGTGCAACAATTTGAATTGAAATTCTTTGTGTCCTTTGTGATATGCTTTGTGTCCTTTGTGTTAAATGAATTTGACCGTTCTTTTCTTGCAGTGCAACAATTTGAATTGAAATTCTTTGTGTCCTTTGTGATACGCTTTGTGTCCTTTGTGTTAAATGAATTTGACCGTTCTTTTATTTACATGAGGGTAAGAGGTCGCAGGTTACGAATTGGCAAAAGGTTGTCGATTCCCTTTTCTGGCCGCTCCTGGCTGCTATTTGTCTGCCTGTCTCTTGGGTTCAAAGATACAAAACAAGGGTCATTTAGCATTAGGTCTACTCGACCCGGACTACATATCATTCATGGATAAACCCCTTAACTCAACATCGTATTTTGCAAGTTCTTTCTTGATCGAATTGGCTTTCGCCTGAAGCAAAGCCATATCAATCTTCTTGGGATTACGCTTTACTTCGGCAACAATAGCCGTTTTATCCAAATCATTCAGAGCAATCAGGTCAATTTCATTTTCACCCTTACTATCCCGGTAGCTGCCGATAGCGGTAATCCTCTCCTCTTCCGCCATTTTAGCCCGGAAGTATTTTTCCAAAATAGAACTGCTGTATTGCTCATAGTTCTTTTCAATAAATTCACGGAGCAATTCGTATTTTCCCATTTCAATCAATGACTGGTTCGGAAAAATGAACCGGAACCAGAAACGAAGGTAATTATCATTCAGGCTCCAACGGTTTTTCCGGCTTTCAGGTTTTGAGAACATAGGTTTGTTTCTTGTAACAAGGGAGTATTCCTTCTCTAAATTGACCAGATACGCCCCTGTGTTTTTCCCTATAATAGAATCTATTTCACTTTGGGTTGTTTTTCCTGAAGCGATTAATTGCAGGATAGAAAAATAGGTTCCATACTCTTTCCCGAACTCGGAGACAAGTAACTCTTTTCCTTCTCCGATAAAAGGAGAATCAGGGCGTGTTACCATATCCAGTATTGTATCTTTGGTTACAGCTCCGGCTTCCATCAGCAAGTCGATGTATTTGGGAACTCCGCCTGTCAGCATGTAGAGGCATAGAAGATCTTCCGATGTATATTCAGGATTATAATCGTTCAGGATTTTTTTTATTACACTAACTGTGAATGGTTGCAGTGTTATCTTTGAAGTAAGTCGGCCAAACAGCGGTTCTTTCCTGTTCTCAAAGATCTTCATCATCATGGAATAGATAGAGACGGAAGCAATAAAGTTGATTTTAGCCTTGTCTTTATATTGATCCCAAAGATTCTGAACGTCACTGAATATGGACGGATTCACATTGTTAAATTCCTGAAATTCATCAATGATAAGTGTATAATGTTCTTTTGAGGCAAAAACCAGCAACTGCTCAAAAAGGTCTTTAATGCGGGTAACAGTACCGAAAATTTGTAATCCTAAAGCATCTGTGGCGTCTTTTTGGAACTGCTCGCAAAGAAGAGGTTCGCTTTTGCGAGACACAAACAGATAAAGATATTTCTGTTCTTTTACAGATTCGAGTAAAAGGGAAGTCTTGCCGATACGGCGACGACCAACCATAACTGTAAAGCAAGAGCTTTTCTTCGATTGCTCCAATGTACGGGCTAATATCTCTAATTCTGTTATCCTGTTATAAAATTTCATATCTTGTTTTATTTTATTTTAATATGCATTATCTTAACGGCGATTACAAAAACAAGAAGAATTATCCAATCCGCCATCTTCTTTCCATATTATTTTAATAACGGTTAAAATAACCGTCATTAAAATACGGACAAAATAAAGACCTTATCGTTTATTTTGCATGGATAGATCCGCATAAAAGCAGTAACTTTGTCCATATACAAACAGGAAATGCAGGTATATACAGATTTCGATAAATATGATCTTCTTTTCGTTTGCGAAGATATTCACGGCAAATTCAAGACATTGCTTTACGAAAGTTTTATCGAATTGAAAAATAATGATGTAATGAGGTTTGGCGCTTGGGATAACTCACTGCTACTGAGGTTGTTTTGTTGGAAAAATCAGGTGGAAACGAGGTGAAAAACAGTGTTCGCCCGTTTATTAAAAATCCTGTAGCAGAGGTTGTCTTGTCAAGAAGATCAGGTGGAAACGAGGTGAAAAACAATGTCCGCCCGTTTATTATTATACTTACACATGTCACGGCATGGTTTTGTGCATGGAATATATATGGTAAAAAAACCTCGTTTTTACCTGATTCCAATAAACAAAACAACCCCGGTAGAGCAATAGAAGCATATAGCCTCCCAACCTCATTGCATTGAAAATAAAGCATATATACCGCGCACGGCATGGTTTTGAGCATGGAGATATATGGTGAAAAACGCATGAGCATATGAATTCCATATATATATAATTATGCACAAAAGTATGTCGCGTGAAGTATAAATACCATTGCCGGTTTTGCACCGTTTCTAAAAGTGAAACTACTAATAAAGATTAATATCTAACTTTTTATGAAGAAGAAGATACTTGTCTTGTTTTTTCTTTGTATACTTGCGGTCGAATAAGTAATATATGCAATATGTCTGTTCCTCATAAGATAACACCTGATTGTCTAAAAGATACTATCGTGGAGATTAGATATGTTTCAAGTATCCCAAGAGAATTAATGCTTGGTGTTGCATTAAGTTCACTTGCTCCTATTGGGTTTGTGTACACTCCTGTTCCTGCATCAAATTCATCTGGATTTAATATCTCGTTGGGACAAAACCAACAAATTGCAGTTGGTATTGGTGGAAATGGAGGCGGTTTTTTCACTAAAGACAAAATAAGAATACAGTTAGTTGATAATCTAATTGTTTTTAATTGCGTTGCAGATAATTATGTTGGTTGGGATTTGTATTTCAATGAAATAGTAGCAGTGATAGAACAATTATCAACAAAACAAGCGATAAAATTTTTTAACAGGATAGGTATTCGGTATATAAGTGAATTTAAAGATGTTGAGATATTTAAGAATCTTAAGGGGTCTATTGATGTTGAGAAAACCGGACTGAATTTGAGAAATGCCATTTTGAGGCTAACAGATGAATCTGGAAATATGAAGACGTTTGTAACTCTTACTAACAAAGGGAAAAGAATATTACCTCAAACTCAACAAATAATAGACGCTTCTTTGGTAGATATTAATGTTTATGAAAATTTTGACTTGATTTCTGATATTAATTTGCTTAAAGTAAAACTAAATACATTGCATTCAAAACAAAAAGATACATTTTTTAGTTTAATTAGTGATAATTTTATTCAAACGTTAAACCCGGAATATTGATAAGTATGCCTTTTTTTAATGTTCCTATCGCAGTAGATTATGGTTTATCATCATTTGATTATGATTCAGAATTAAATGAGTCAAGTAGCCGTGGTGTCGCTGAATACTCTGAACCACAACTGCTAAAAAAAACGATTTTCAATACATGGGATTCTAAATCTATGACGAAAGCAGATACCTTTGCGTTTTTGCATCAAGAGGAATTTACAAATACTTGGATTCGGCTATATCAAACTTTTGAGCAATCATTCAAAGAAAAAGAAAGTTTGTTTGCAAAAATTTCATTCGATAAAATTATTTCTGATTTTAGCTTGTCTCTGAATCAGATATTACTTCTATCGCCTGATGTTGTTACTGTAGGTGTATCTAATGATGAATGCGTATATATCTATACTGAATTTGGCAATAAATCAGTATTTTTCGACTTGTTTTTCGATGAAAATGAACAAACAGAGGCGCTTCTTAACATTAGTGAGAATAAGAAATCTATTTGTTCTTATTCTAATGAAATTGACTCTACGATATCCAAGTTGAAAGAATTTGTACAAAAGCCCGACTATGAATTATCCGAACCACTTGTTGCCTTGTCCTGACAATAAGAAAATAGTATGGTCGGAAGATTTACTTCCGCTATATCTGATTCGCCATACTCCCGGTAAGGATATATATTTAAAAGATACAGACCAAATTGACCCCGCTATAATAAATAACATTCCGGCAAAACAATTTGGTGATTTGTCAACTAATCTATTAGGTGAATCCAAGATAGAAGATATTTATATAAATGTCACAAACGAAGATTTTTCAAAGCCTTGGGACGAGGGCGAGTCGGTTAATATCCCTTTATTTAATAATGACTTTTGTATGAAGAAAGAAAGAGGATATTTTTTTTGGAAAATTCAAGAAATAGCCTCTTGTTCAATAGAAACAGAAATGGCAAAAGATGACCAAAAGTTTAATCTGTCTCTGAAATTAAGTCACACACCTTTGAAATGTAATTTTTGGCATTTTTCTATAATTGCATTTGTAAATGATACAGACGTTGATTCTTTAAAAATAAGTGATAACCAGAAGAAGAAACTTTGGAGAACAGTAAGAGTAAAACTCTCGAATATTATTGTGGGGAAAATATCAGACTTCTCTGTATTGCCCAAAATACACTATGTAAAGTCGTAACGGTTTCGGCACATTTGACGTGTTTTGGAAAATAAACCATGGTTGGCAAACCCATACGCCACACCGAAAATTCTTTTTTTTCGAAAAATCCATATATACTATAAAACCCGGCAAACCCTCGTCCGCTGCATCCGCTCGGAATGGTTATACCGTGTCCGGCATGGTTTTGTGCATGGAGATATATGGTAAAAAACCTCATTTTTACTTGATTCCAATAAACAAAACAACCCCGGTAGAGCTAAATGAATTACCCCAAGCGCCCAACCTCATTACCATTGACAAGGGGTTGTACCCCCTTGTTTTATAATGTTCCCGACAATTTTTAATGTATGAACATCCGGATTGCTGATCCTAAAAGGGCCAGGACATAATCATAGAGCAGTTTTCAGTATGCCCGTGCGAATATGACCCGCTGAGTTGACGGTCGGCCTGTTACCATACACTTGCCCGGTATTTTATCTCCTTCGAGAGGAATACACCGGATGGTCGCTTTGGTTTCCGTTTTTATCTTTTCTTCCGTTTCGGCAGTACCGTCCCAGTGAGCAAGTATAAACACGCCCTCTTCTATTCTTTCTTTGAATTCGTCATACGAATCGACCGGGATAGTCCGTGCAGTTCTGTAATCGAGAGCTTTCCTGTAAATGTTCGTTTGAATGTCGTCCAGCAGGTTTTTGATATACAAATCAAGTCCGTCACACGATACGGTTTCTTTTGTCAATGTGTCGCGGCGGACAACTTCCACAGTATTGTTTTCCATATCGCGCGCACCCATTGCCAGGCGCACGGGCACGCCTTTCAGTTCATATTCCGAGAATTTCCAACCCGGTTTCCTGTTGTCGGCGTTATCGTATTTCACACTGATTCCCAAAGCCTTCAATGATCTTGCAATGCCATCAACTTTTTCATTGATAAGGGCGAGTTGTTCCTCTCCTTTATAAATAGGGACAATCACGACCTGAAACGGGGCGAGTCTGGGAGGAAGCGTCAATCCGTTGTCATCGGAGTGAGCCATGATCAAAGCGCCGATCAGGCGGGTAGAAACACCCCACGATGTAGCCCATACATAATCCATCTTACCCTCTTTATCTGCGAATTTCACATCGAACGCTTTTGCGAAATTCTGTCCCAGGAAGTGGGATGTACCTGATTGCAAGGCCTTTCCATCTTGCATCATGGCTTCTATTGTATATGTTTCAACTGCTCCCGCAAAACGTTCGGACGCTGATTTCACTCCCTTTATCACGGGTATTGCCATATACTCTTCCGCAAACCGGGCATAGACATTCAGCATCCTGATGGCCTCCTCTACGGCTTCTTCTTTTGTAGAATGTGCCGTATGCCCTTCCTGCCAAAGGAATTCGGCTGTGCGGAGAAACAGCCGTGTACGCATTTCCCAGCGAACCACATTGGCCCATTGGTTGACAAGCAGGGGCAAATCCCTGTATGATTGTATCCAGTTGCGGTATGTATTCCATATAATAGTCTCGGAAGTAGGGCGAACGATCAGTTCTTCTTCCAGCTTTGCTTCGGGATCGACGATTATCCCTTTTCCGTTGTCGTCGTTTTTCAGGCGGTAGTGTGTCACCACAGCGCACTCTTTTGCAAACCCTTCCACATGGTCGGCTTCCTTACTCAGAAACGATTTGGGTATAAAAAGCGGGAAATAAGCGTTTACATGCCCTGTTTCCTTGAACATATCGTCCAGTTGACGCTGCATTTTTTCCCATATCGCATAGCCGTAAGGTTTGATCACCATACATCCGCGCACGGCGGAGTTCTCCGCCAGATCCGCTTTCAACACCAAATCAAGGTACCACTGACTGTAATCCCTGCTTCTCGGTGTAAGTTCTTTCAGTTCTTTTGCCATATTTGTTGTATTTCTCAAAACCGCTACAAAGTTAGCAAAAAGCATTCATATTGCGATTAACTTTCATTTTTATAAAAGATTTATAAACTTTTATCCGGTACATGGCCAACAGGATACATTTGGCTCCGCCGATTTTCAATTCAATTCAAATAACTTTAATTTTTTATCAAATGAACTTGTGAAAAATTCAATAGAGCAATCGCTTTTTCAGTGTGGAATGATAACCGGTCAAATAGAGTATGCGTTTTCAACTGCTCTATAGCTGCGTCCACACTCAAAATCCCCTGTTCAAACAACAGCAATGTCGCGTATAATGAATCATTTGCTACGGGTCCCATAACCATTTCGTAATCATAGATCTTCGTGCCGCGACGATTATTGACTACAAAATCAAGCCATTCTTTGGTTGCGCTTTCAAAAAAAAGTATTTTGTAATCCGGTGACTGGAGAATACCGTCATCTATCCAAAACCCGGTTACAATTGCTTGAGCCGATCCTGAGCGTTTTTGTTTAAGGAGAGACCATTTTTTTGCCTGTTCAAAATCCTTTTCCAAAACCGGTTGTTTTTCTGCACAATCTCAAAGTCGGCGTTTCAACCGCAACTGTGGAGCCGTGGAATAATTTCATACCGCTTTCTTGTTTATAAATTCATGTATTTCCGTTAGAATATATTCGTCGCCTTGCGAATGTAATACGTCGAAATTTTCTTTTAGAAATTCAAATACACCTTTTTGCATAAACAGATTCAACGTTGCATCGGGCGGAAGTTGATATTTATTTTTGTAATTTTCAAGACAAAAGGAATAGAAAAGTAATATTTTCCTGTCCATGCGTTTAGATGCTTTTTTTTCTTTTTCAATCATTTCGTACAGTCCCAAACCGCTCATATACCACAATTTTGCGCCTTCTTTTTGCAATAAGCGATAACAATTGGTTGTGTAGAGATAAAAAAACGCATCCGAAAAAGAAATTTTCTTCTTTTCCATGATAATTTCTACTAACTCATTCACCTTGAAAGGCATAATTGCTGTTTCAACTGACGTTTGCCTATCCATTCCTTGTCAAATTTGAATTTATAAGATTGTGCAAAGGTACAACTTTTCCGGTACACACGGAAATTTCTTGTTTCCGGCTAAAAAGCCGCATCAAAACTCATTTTCAGTATTTTTCTATTTTGATTACGGTAATTGAAATTCCATACCTGGATCATTACGATTGACAAAAATAGTATAATTATCAATTAAATGCGACGAAATATTATTGATTACTACTATACTATTACAGTCGTTTTCATTATCCGAAAACAGATCGGGCATTTCATGTTTTTCCACTATCTTGTTATTGATATGTTTATCAAGCGTCTGCGTACCGTTTTGAAAACGGTTAAGCGAAAGACCATTTTATTGTCGAGGTGTATATAAATGGAGCCGGCTTCAGACAAAAGTTCCTTCATCAATGTTAATCTTTCACGCATAAAATCTATATATGCATCGCCTGTCAAGAGGTCTGTATAAGCATTCTGTTGCTTTCGTGTTTGAAAAATACTGTTGGTAGCATAAGGCGGGTCTATATAAACAAGACGAATTTTCCCCCTTACGGTTTCGTCTTTTCTTAATTCATTCATTACGGTGAGATTATCACCATAATATAACCGGTTTGCAGAGTTTCCGTTTTGCCATACCGGGTGGTAAGAGCATTGCCCGTTGTTGCAGGTATTTGCCTGCAAATCACCATTCCATTTAGTTCTGGAAACTCCTGTTGCCATCGTACTGAATTTTAGCGTTTAACCATTCTTTTGAAATACGTTCCGTTACCATTCGCAAGGTCAGTACCTTGCGTTTCTTGATCCTGGAAACGCCGAATGCATTTTACTTTCATGTATTTTATTTTTTAATGGGGTAATGAGTCCCCTATCATTTTCATACAGCACGCATAATAGTAACACGGGGAGTGCGGTATTTCAACTGAGCGGAAAACAAAACAGTTGGAAGCTCTTCCGGAAAAATTAAAAACGGCTTGAGGGGGATGTCACATAAGAGGTTTGAGGCTTATGATATTCCATAGCCAATGAGTTACCCCGGACATCAAATCTTATTACCTCGTTTCCACCTGATTTTCTTGACAAAACAACCTCGTAGCAACTTCTTCCCCGATATTCAAACGCATCATTTCTTCTCCCTGTACGGGGATACAAAATATTCCCCGTATATCGACAGGGTTCAAAAAGATCCTGCCGGAAAGTACATGGCTCTCCGGCAGGACGCACACGCGCACGCTTTTTTATTTCTTGACGCAACGGGCAGGAAAGCCGTTCGCACGATCGTTGCTATTCGCCGGGTTAACGGTCGCGCCACTGAAGAACAGGCTGCGGCCACGCGCAGCATCGGCCGACGAACTCCAAGCATAGCCGGTCACGCCGAAATCGTTCAATGCACCAGTCGAGAGGTTCCGGAGGCCCGAAGCGGGGAAAAAGACGGTCGATGATCCACCGTAGGCTAGGGTATAACCGTTTGCTACTTCGAAAGTACCGTCGGTCTTGTTGGATGTGCCTGCAGATGAAGGCCATACGGAAAGCTCGCCCAGCTCCATGGTATATTGCCCGGGACTGACGAATGCGTCAGGGAAGGTATCAGGCTCGAAGTCGGCTGAAACAGGCAGACGCCAGTAACCGGCAGGAACGCCCGGACGACCGCTGAGATAAGCGCATATGTCACCCTTGTAAGCAATGAGGTTAGCAGGCGTAGCGTTCAGGAACGACACATAACCGTTGGTACGGTAATCAGTTACTCCGTCGATAGGAGTGGTAGAGAAGTTGGTAGCGTCGCCAACAGCGATGTTTGCCCATGTACCGGCTACCAAAGCCGAGGCGGTAGTGGTTCTGTACATTCCGTTGATGCCGTCGGGAGAATAAAGCACGGTAGCGCCGCCCCATGTACCGGAAGGAGAAATGCCAATCAAGGAACCCCACTTGAAGTACAGACCCTGGTAGTTCTTGTGTGTAGTCACATCCACATCGTCGAACGTCAGCCTTTGATTTGTAGCGTCCCAGTAGATATTGGAGCCTGCAAATCCCTTGTGAGCCTTGGGTGTATAGGAGGCAAGCACGGCCGGGTCGGGATCATCGTTGATATTTGT
>JAISSD010000179.1 GCA_031273295.1 Prevotella sp. | reverse complement strand
AGGAGGCTTCGCACCTAATTATTACTGATTACGCACGCTCCTTTAGGCTACTATCAACGGAATGATAGGTTCAGACTCGCTTGCTGAACTATTGTTTACGTGACTTCTTGTCGCACATTGAAATGCAAAGATATGATTTTTTGGTTAACGCTTATAAAATAACTGCAAAACGCGCCAGGATCATTCGAAAGAAAAGCCATACGTTTCCTGTCGTACATGCCGGCAACTTCTCTTTGTTAATCTATGTTTAATTAACCGGGGTAAATCTTCAGGTAAAACATATTCGTTATACTTTTGTGTATGCAGATTCTTTCAAAATTTCATTCTGCCGGAAACAGAATGAAAATCAAATATATCACGGCGCTGACTGTATCTTTTACAGTTTTTTGCCCGTTCGGGGCGGTTTCCGAAAATAAAAAAACGACCCCGACTTTTTATAGAACAGTCGACTTTGTCAGGATGAACCGATGGGTCGACTCCATATACAACCAGATGTCGCCTGATGAACGCATCGGCCAGCTTTTTATGCCTGTAGTCGCGGGAGACAATACCGGGACAAATAAAAAGAAGATGCTTTCATTGGTAAACGAGCGGCATATAGGAGGTATTCTGTTCTCGAAAGGTACGCCGGCCGACCAGGCCGAACTTACCAATCTGGCGCAGGGAGAGGCTAAAATTCCTCTGATGATATCTCTTGACGGAGAGTGGGGGCTGTCTATGCGGCTGTCCAATACGGCCCGCTTTCCGCGAAATATGATGCTGGGCGCGATACGGAACGATTCGTTACTCTATTATTACGGACTGGAAGTTGCCCGTCAGTGCAAGCTGATGGGTATTCATGTAAATTTCGCCCCTGTGCTGGATGTGAACAGTAATCCGGCAAATCCCGTTATCGGAAACCGTTCTTTCGGAGAAGACGCCGAAAGAACGGCGAAGTTGGGTATCATGTATGCCAAAGGATTGGAGGCAGGAGGCGTAATGGCCGTGGCGAAACACTTTCCCGGACACGGGGATACTTCGGTAGATTCGCACAAAGCGCAGCCTTTGATAACACACGGCAAAGCGCGGCTGGAAAATGTGGAATTAAAGCCGTTTAGGGAATATATACAAAACGGGCTTTCGGGTATGATGATCGCCCATCTGAACATCCCCGCCCTGGACAAAAGGATGCAGCCGAGTTCCTTGTCCGAAGCGATAGTCACAGGTTTGCTTCGGGATGAATTAGGCTTTTCGGGACTTGTATTCACCGACGGATTGCAAATGAAAGGAGTTTCCGGCGAAGACAATTATTGTGTGAGGGCGTTGCAGGCAGGAAACGATATACTGGTTGGCCCGCCGGATCCTGCAAAAGATTATGAATCCGTGAAAAAGGCGGTTGAAGATAAAATACTCGGTGAAGACCTGATAGCCGCGAAATGTAAAAAAGTACTGGCCTATAAATATATTTTAGGCGCGAAGGACGCCAAACCGGTAAATAGCAATGGATTGCTTCAAAGCCTGAATACATCTTACAGCGAATGGATAAACAGGGAATTGCATAAGCAGGCCGTCACATTGCTGAAAGACGAGCAAAAAATCATTCCTCTGGAAGGACTGGATAAACGGAAAATAGCGGCGGTTTCGATAGGAGAATCGCCGGATAATACTTTTCACAATACCTTGAAATTATATGCGGATGTAACCTGCTTCTCTGTTTCGGATGGAAATGAACTGTTAAAACTAAAAAAGAAACTGGAACCTTTCAACACGATTATCGTATCCGTGCATAATAACCGGGGGAATGCCGATATCGCCGTCCAATCCGTTTGTCAGGGCAAGGAAATCGTGATGGCATTCTTTATCGCGCCTTACCGCATGTCTTCTTGTGCCGCATCCGTCAAAGCCGCCGAGGGAGTTATTCTTGCCTACGAAAACTCCGTTTTGGCTCAGGACTATGCGGCTCAGGCTATATTCGGGGGGAATGAAACAGATGGAAAAATACCTGTGACGGTAAAAGGATTGTTTAAAGAAGGAAGCGGTATCAACATAAAAAAGACCAGATTAGGCTACGGTATGCCCGAAACTGCCGGAATCGCGTCCGGGCGATTCAACAGGATAGATACAATAGTGCAGGAAGGAATAAAAGCCCGGGCCTATCCCGGTTGTCAGGCGCTGATAGCTAAAGACGGCGTTGTGATATACAACCGTTCGTTCGGTTCGTTTGAATATAACGGAAACCGCAAGGTCACTAACGACGATATCTATGATTTGGCGTCCATGACAAAGGCCGTGGCTACAGTTCCCGCCATTATGAAGCTGTACGACGAGTCGAAAATAAAACCAAGCGATCCGGTCAGCGTTTATGTACCGGCGCTGAAAGGAACGGATAAATCGCAGATAACTGTCCGTCAAGCCTTGTTGCACGAAACGGGTTTGCCTGCTTTCATCCCGTATTATATGGACGCCATAGACAGATCGAGCTATGAAGGCAAGCTGTTTAGCGGACACAAGACCGCCCTTTATTCCGTCCTGTTCGATTCAAGTACATGGGTTCGTACAGATTACAAGTATAAACCCGATTTGGTTTCCACAACGGAAAAACCCGGTTTTGTCCCTTTGGCCGACAGATTATATGTAAACAAAGCGTACAACGATACCATTATAGCCGCCATCGCCAATTCCAAATTGAGAAAAAGAAAGACGTATCTGTATAGCTGCCTCAACTTCATGTTATTGAAAGAAGTTGTGGAAAAAGCGTCCGGGGAAGGCCTGGATTCTTTTGTCCGGAATAATTTTTTCGCTAAACTGGGAACTGTGACGTCAGTCTACAATCCTTTGAAAGAATTTGACAAGAGCCGTATTGTCCCTACCGAAAAAGACGACTTCCTCCGCAAGCAACTTGTTCAGGGCTATGTGCACGATGAGGGCGCCGCCTTTATGGGCGGTATTTCGGGAAACGCGGGATTGTTTTCCAATGCGAACGACTTGGCCAAACTATGCCAGATGTGGCTCAACGAGGGGGAATATGGTGGCGAAGAATATTTATCGGATAAAACCTGCCGGCTTTTTACAAAAACAAAAAGCGCGTCTTCTCGCCGGGGATTAGGCTTCGATAAACCCGAAATGCGCACCAATAAACCGAGTCCTGTAGCCGCAAGCGCGCCTGCAAGCGTATACGGACATACAGGATTTACAGGTACCTGTTTCTGGATAGATCCGGATAATGATTTGATTTTCATATTTTTGTCTAACAGGATAAACGACAAGCGTACGCACAGGCAACTGATGAGCATGGGTATCCGCCAGCGCATACAGGAAGAAATATACAGGGCTATAAAAAAAGGCGGCGCCTTGTCCGAACCGACAAAATCGACTAATATAAATACTGATATTGACACTGATGACGACCAGACTGAAATTGAATGACGAGATAAAACCTTTCTTCGAAACGGATGACAAGGAAATATGGGATTTGATCATTGAAAACAAAACCGATGATCTACTGGCGGTATTACCCCGTGAAAAAAAGGATAGAGCGCTGGATGTAATAATAAAGGATCTGTTATCGACCGGCAAAAGTGAAACACTTGAAACTTGCGATTTTGTAAAAATAGAAGCAGGCAAAAACGCGCTTTTCAGGGACTTGGTGCGTCTGGTTTTCGCCCTGGACATGAACGGGAATTACGAATACCCCCGTCTTGTATTGGTTGACAGGCTATTCGATGTGATACCCGGCATGGTAGAACAGATCCGAAAAGAATCGGACGGGTATCCGGCGAGGAGGATAGACGACGCCATTCTGATGGAAGGCGCTGCATTGCGGACTTCCCTTATGAGCCTTATTTATTATTATCGTCAAAAAGATGATACGGACGCCCTGCATTTTTTGATAGTGATGCGTTCCAAAATCACGCTGGCTATTATGGGCGGCTATAAGAATATATTGGGGCATGACATGATCGAATCGGCGCAAATAAAGGAAAAGACAGGTGAAAAGGAGGCCGCCTTGAGTTTCTACAATCTGGTGAAGGAAAACCTTAAAGGAGAATTGCACTGGTTTGTGGAAAGTCCCGAAACGGGAGCGAATGAAGATGATGCTGTTATGCTGCGGGCTTTAAAAGAGGCATATATATCTATTGACAGGTTGAAGGACTCGTCTGAATTTGAAAAAGTATGCGCTGTGATAGATGAAGTACTGGGCAGGGAATACAAAGAATTCGACTTTGACGAGGAGGAGGAAGAGGAATAAAGCGGTGATGCATTGCTTTTTGTTGCCTTTTCCCCTATGGCTTGCCGGCACAACAGTAAGGCCTGAGAAATAAACAATTTCACTACTGACCGGCTAAATTATTCCGCATGAAAAAGGGCGACCGTTGTCAGGTCGCCCGATAGTTGTCATTTTGTAATTGGAAAAACAATCTTACAACGATTAGCAAAGATAGCACAAAAAATTTTAGTCGGTCAGCCGGATAAACGGGATATTTATTCGCATTCCGTCCATGACGGGACGGGCAATGCAACGACCCTGTCCTGTCAGGGATAGAACGGCTAAATTCATTTAACACAAAGGACACAAAGCGTATCACAAGGGCGCAAAGAATTTCCTTTGCATTAAAAACTGCCTGCGGTGATATTCAAAGCGGAAGGCCGCGCCTCGAAAGAGGCCGGCTCTGTTACCGGATGTGCCACATCAGTGTCAACAGTTCGGTATAAAAAATCCTGCCGGAAAGTACATGGCTCTCCGGCAGGACGCACACGCGCCCGCTTTTTATTTCTTGACGCAACGGGCAGGAAAGCCGTATGCACGACTGTTGCTATCCGCCGGGTAAACGGTCGCGCCATTGAAGCCCAGGTAGCGGCCATACGCAGCATCGGCCGACGAACTCCATGCAAAGCCGAGCACGCCGAGATTGCTCAATGCACCAGACGAGTAGTCCCGGTAGCCCGAAGCGGGGAAAAAGACGGTCGAGCCACCGTAGGCCAGGGTATAACCGTTTGCTACTACGAAAGTACCGTCGGTCTTGTCGGATGTGCCGGCAGATGAAGGCCATGTGTCAAGCCCGCCCAGCTCCATGGTATATTGCCCGGGACTGGTGAATGTGGCAGGATAGGTATCAGGCTCGAAGTCGGCGGAAACAGGCAGACGCCAGTAACCGGCAGGAACACCCGGACGACCGCTGAGATAAGCGCATATGTCACCCTTGTAAGTATCGTTCAGGAACGACACGTAACCATTGGTGCGGTAATCGGTTACTCCGTCGATAGGAGTGGTAGAGAAGCTGGTAGCGTCGCCAACGACGATGTTTGTCCATGTACCGGCTACCAAAGCCGAGGCGGTAGTGGATATGTACATCCCGTTGATACCGCCAGGAGAATAAAGCACGGTAGCGCCGTCCCATGCACCGGAAGGAGAAATACCGATCAAGGAACCCCATTTAAAATACAGGCCCTGGTAGTTCTTGTGCGTAGTCACATCCACGTCGTCGAACGTCAGCCTTTGATTTGTCTCGTCCCAATAGATATTGGAGCCTGCAAATCCCTTGTGAGCCTTTGGTGTATAGGAGGCCGCCTCGGCCGGGTCGGGATCTTCATTGATATCCGTATCGGGCAGGTCTTCGCCGAAAGCGCTATCGAACCCGGTCACCTCGACATCGGCAAAATTGATATAGTCGCTACCCGACAGGTCTACAACAAATGTGTAACTTCTACCGATTTCGAATGTCAAAGGCTTGTTCAACGCAGGGTTGAGCGGCTCCCTGACGGCGAAGTATTTCACCATCACATCTTCCGGCGCGTCAGTAGAAGAATACACGATCTTCACGTAGAACTTGCC
>JAISSD010000092.1 GCA_031273295.1 Prevotella sp. | reverse complement strand
TTTCAGGTATCAGCCGCATCGATCCCTATTCTCCCAAAGTCTTTTACTTTCCTTTCGGCAGTTCGGATTTGCTGCGGGATTACGCCGATAACCGCAGGATGTTCGAGGCTTTGGATTCTTTATTGCGCACAGAAGAGATCGTTTTGGCTATTGATACTGTCCAGATACTCGCCGGTTGTTCGCCTGCGGGCAGCGAGGGGTACATTGGGAATTAAGAATGAAGAATTAAGAATGAAGAATTAGGAAATCAATGGGAAACAGACAATTTATAACGGAACCTGTCGGGACGATTGAATTTTGTGGTGTTTCACATCCCGGGATGTATCGCCCGGTAGAAAGGAACATGCACCACTGTTCCCTGCATCCTGTAGAGATACAACCTTGACTGAAATTAGGGATGGAGAAATCAATGAGAAATAAAGATATAAAATCAAAAATGCGGATATGTAGAGATGTGGCGTGCCATGTCTCCGATAAAAAGCACGGAAAACAACCGGATGTGTGTCACATCCTGCATATTTTCGACAAATGTCATCAAGAAAGGAAATTCGTTCGGGAATTTTCCCGGCTTATATATTATTGTTTAATTATTAATTTATTAACTTAAAAAAAGAGAGTTATGATTACAAAAAGACGAAATTTCGTTTTCCGGTTTTTGCCGGGGTTGTTCCTGTCCGGACTGCTATTGCTTTCCGGTTGTTCGCAGGATGACGTTTCCGACGTTCCTGCAGGTTCTCGCGCTATCGGTTTCCGCGCCCAGGGCGGTATGTCTGCCTTGAAGGCTACTACTACCATAGGCGACAATATCCAGAGTTTTGTTGTCAACGCCCATCACAGCGAAGAAAGCTGGGCTGACGGCAATTACATGCTACAGGGTACTACTGTTTATCGTGGCGAAGGTGGCGGTAATACATGGGCTTATACTCCACAGGCTTATTTTCCCACCGCTACTGCCGGTACCGTCGAGTTCTTCGCCTACTCGCCTTCTGTCAGTGCGAACGTGGTAAACGGTCTCAAGCATGCAGCACAGACAGGCAGTACTACCCAGACAGTTACTTACAAGGTACCTGTTCCGGATCCGAAAGGAACTGCGGTACAGGAGGATTTTCTTGTTGCTTACACAAATGTAGCGCCGGATGATTACGATGAAACTGTAAAGCTACAGTTCCGGCATGCCCTGTCACGCGTCCTGGTTGCTGCCAGCAGCAGTCTTACGGAGCCTGTCACCATCACCGGTTTGACATTGATGAACCTGAAGTCGGAAGGTACATTGCAGATGAAGGGGGGGATTGCTTCGTCCGTAACGTGGAGCAGTACCGGTGGCCCTCTGGTAGATTACCCTTACGTTCTGCCCGCTTCGGGTGTTTCGGTCGGCAAGTATGCCGTCGACAAGTCTCCTGATTTGGTTACCAGTTACGAGCAGGGTATGTTTGTTTTGCCGCAGACGACTCCGGGGTATTTGGCTGACAGTGACACTCTTCCGGCAAATACCGAGTTCTATTTGGAGGTCAGGTATTCCGTTGCCGATGCTCCTGCAAGGACTTTCGTTCAGTTCCGCGATCCCTCTGTTTCCAGCCAGGGTTTTACATTTGAGAGCGGTAAGCAGTACGTATTGCAGTTGTCCTTTGCCGCCGGTTCGGGCGGTAGTAGCGATCCTAACATCAACATAGGTTCTGCAGTCTCCTTCAGTGATATTGATGCTGAAAACTATGGCAAGGATATCAAGGTACCTGTCGATTACAGGGCATCCTGGGCGCGTTCCAACATCTATTATAACGAGATGGCGGACGGTGATCCGAACAATAATGAAGGCGCATTGACTTTCTCGGAGACAGGCGATGCGGAAGAGGGTTACCAGGGCGTATTCTTCAAGTGGGGGAGTTTGGTCGGTTTTGACGCGGGTGCCACGTTCACCAGTAGCTCTTACCTGTTTATCCCTGACTTGTCCACCGGCAAGTATAAGAAAGTAGCTGTTAGCAATACCGCGACTCTCGGCACTCTGTTTCCCGGCTGGAGTGGCAACGGTGGTGGCGACGATTGGATTTTGATTCTTGCCCCCGATGAAACTGTTATTGATACTTCGGGCGCTGGCCGTGCCGACGCTCGCTTGACAGATCGGAGTACAGACGCCGATTTGTACAAGGATTACAAGGGTGACATATGTAAATTCCTGTCCGACAAGAAATCTGATAACCTTAGCGGTTTGACTGAGAGTTGGAGAATGCCTATCTCTGAAAACTTTGGTCCGAACAACAGTTATTACACTCGGAGCACTGACTGGCCCGGGAGCTTCACCGGTACTGCTGATGAAGTGGTAGACGGGAAAGCCATAATGGATTTTGCGGAAGATAAAGGGTTTGTTCGTTTAACTGGCTTTATCTTTCCCGGTTCCACCGTGCCAACCTTCCCTAATTCAGGGAATCGCCACTCCTTGGGGCTGAACATCGGCGACAGCAAGTACTGGTCGTCGTCTGTGTACAACGAGTTGAACGCGTACCTACTGAAC
Organism: Prevotella sp.; assembly: GCA_031273295.1. Classification (GTDB taxonomy): domain Bacteria; phylum Bacteroidota; class Bacteroidia; order Bacteroidales; family Dysgonomonadaceae; genus Dysgonomonas. The sequence goes on along the minus strand of JAISSD010000092.1, from coordinate 6,959 downwards.
TTCTCTAGCAGCTACTTGTCCCCTGCGAGTAGTCCCTATCGGGATTTTGGCTCCAGTGTTCGGTGTGTCCGTTCCTATTAAGAGAATTGTAGCGCCTTTGGCGCGTATTCGATTGATTTGATTTATTCCTTCCCGCATTGTCATTAATGCGGGGAGGTTTCAAAACCTTGACAGGTGAATCTGTCTGAACACGATTAAAAGGATTAAAGGATTTACAGGATTGTGCCCGTAAATCTTTTAATCCTTGAATCTCGGTTCAGACTTTTCTTCGTTCTTTCGGATTTTGCCGGGCCGGGATATGGAAGACTTTCAGCCCTGGCCTGACGGCTATATGGATTGTATGGTTGGCCGACAAATTCTTCCTTTCAGTCGGAATAACAGTACCGCAACTGAATTCCGATAATTGAATATAAAAAGGCGGAAATCTGTAACAAAGTATCCGCCCGGATTAAATATATTTGTTGGATAATATTTATTATTTAAAACAAAATTCAGACTTATGAAAAAAGCGATTATTTCAGTAGCTCTTCTTACCGCCGGATTGTTGTCCGGTTGCAGCAGTGAAGAGAGTGTCTCCAGGCCGGAGACAATCGGACAGACAGGGACTTTGACTTTCAGTTTTCCTGCGCCACGCCGAAGCGTGACCTATGCGATTACCGATGCCGATGCAACCACGGGCGAGGATGACGGTGTGGATGCAACAGCCGATGAAGCCCTGATTAGCGACGTGACTGTTTACATGTTTGAAAATTCGGGTAGCGAATTACTGGTGGCCAGACAGTCGGCAACTGCGGGTGAAGGCGCCGGCGTCCAGTCGGTCAGCATCGACGTGAACGACTTTACTTCCAACGATGCCGATTATGTGTTCTATGCCGTGGCCAACGTCACTGACAACATCGAAGACAACTTCAAGGTTGGCATAACCAGGCTCGATGACTTCACCATTGCCGTTGCGGCAAAAACCGGGGCCCGGATTCCCGGCAGTAACATGCTGATGGTTGGTTACAAAACTATTCAGAATTTATCTTCGGAGACCGAACAGGGTCATATTATCAATCTTCGTCACCGCGTGGCCCGTTTCGACATCGACAACACCACTGAAGACGAAGACCCGGACAACAACGACGATGAATCGGGAACCGAGACATTCTTCAGGATAACAAAAATCCATGTGTTCAACACATTGGCCGAAGGTTATCTCACCGAGGAAACCAATGGCCGTCCGTTACGCGACCCTCTTGCCAATAAGGCAGACCTGGCAGGCGGAGATGCGATCGTTGTTACCGGTAAAACCGGAATAAATACCGGTATTGCCGAGGGCGCGTTCTACCTCTGGCCTGGAGAATTGGCCGCCAAATCTGATCTGGATGCTCCCGGTTCCACGGTCATTAAAGTAGAGGGGATTTATGTAGTCGATGACACACAGATAGAGCCGGTAGTTCATACTGTCCAGTTGACCGGCGAACAGGAAATCAATGCCAATGTCCGTTACACTTTGAAGGTATCGCGAATCGGCGGGAAGAGTTTGAGATTCGATTTGGTTCCTTCCAAATGGGGTAACGGGCCTGCCGTTACTGCAACTCCGTCCGTCGGAGCCTTTGAATATGCCGGCTTCGAGCTTCTTGTTGGCGGGGCAACGGAAAGTGCATCGCTAACTAACGATAACATCGACCTGTCGAACAACACAGGCGACAGCGAGTTAACGTTTTACACCGAAAGCGATAGCAGGGCTACGGGCGCTCTGACGGCAAAACTTGACCTGACCAGGGGAACAGGTTATAAACCAAACGTAACTCCCGAACCGGACGGCGACCCGGTAGTTACCTATTCGGGAATAAAAGTCAGACAGGGATATAAAATCACCCTGCCAAAGACGACTTACCCGGTTGAGGGAACCCTCACGATAAAAGACGAGAAAACAGGACTTGAAAAGGAATTTGCCATAACTTCCGTTCCGGTTTACGAAAACACAATTCACAAACCTGTTCTTGTCGAGGGTAAATATTGGGCGCCTGTGAACGTAGGGGCTACTTCCACTACTTACAGCGCTGATCTTGCCGGATGCGGCTATATTTTCCAGTGGGGACGCAGTTACGCACGGTTTACTTACGATAGCGGAGGGGATACCCACGGCGGCCCTGCTACCGCTGAGGAAGCTGAAACTACTTACGCGAATAAATTTATCATTGGTAGTAATGACTGGTTAAGCGAACCTGATGTCGCTTTATGGTCGGGTGACAACGCACAAGGGCCATGTCCCGATGGTTGGCGTGTTCCCGCGAAAACAGAATTGGACGTCTTGCAAGCGAAGTATCACTCAGGCAACTTCGACGTAGGCAACGATAACCGCTTGAGAATACCACGCGACCCGACCCAGCCAGGCAACGACCTTTACCTGCCAGCCGCCGGCGGTCGCACTGGTTCGAACGGTGAGTGGTACTCTCAGGGTGTGACCGGTCACTATTGGTCGTCTACCGCTTCCGGTAGCTTGTCCGCAATGAGATGCACCTTCAGTGGGGGAACGTCGAGTGTGACAGCGGTCACTCGTGCGAACGGCATGTCTGTTCGTTGTATCCAGAAATAAAGGAGGCCTGCGTCCGGCATAACCCGTAAACAGTCGCAAGTTATGGCCCGCTTTGCGCTATTTTCAATTTTCAGTTTCTCGTAACTGCCCGCAAGAGCGAAGTAATTTGTCAAAAGTATATCTCTTGTTCTTTCGGAGTGCATCCCGGATGTTATTGTTATCAGGAATCGCACTCCGAAAGAACATGTCTTTTTAATTTCTCAAGGTTTAATTGGTTTAATTCCTCGAAGTTCCGCTTCGTGGAATATTTTTATATTTGCATTTATGAGTACATGGTAGAGGATTCAAGGACGGTTCCAATAAAATTGTCCGGTATGGGCGGCTTCAGCCAGCATGTTAATTGCTACTTTCTTCTGTTTCGATTCACTCATAGCTTCACGTATGGCTCTGGCAAACAAGTTGTTTATCTTGTGTCCCGGGCGGTTTGCTATAATTTTCCCTTTTATAAAGCGTCCGACCAGCGCAATATCTCCTATGATATCCAGCAATTTATGCCTGGCCGGTTCATTCGGGTAAAGCAAGGGTTTATTCATGATATATCCTAATTTGTCGGCATTCTTTCTTTTCACACCCATCACATCGGCCAGACGATCGAAATTATCCTGTCCGACAGGTTTGTCGTATATCACAATGGCGTTGTCCAAGTCTCCGCCTTTTACGAGATTGTTTTGGAGCAAAGGCTCTATCTCGTGGACAAAAACAAATGTTCTGGCGGAAGCAAAATCTCTTGTAAATTCGGACAAGTCGTTCAAACAAGCGTCCTGTCGCCTCAATAAAGCCGAGTTGAACGCGATGTGCGACCGGATGCTGAACGAATCGTCGGGAAGCAACAACATGGATGATCCTGTGGCTTTATCCACAACTTTAATTTTTTTTCTTTTAAATGCAATATATTCCCGTACAGCATTTTGCGGCTGTATTCCCGTTTCTTTTATTTTACTTACATAGGTCATGGAGCTTCCATCCATAACAGGGAATTCCGGAGCGTCCACGTCTATCATGCAATTGTCTATTTCGCAGGCATACAGGGCGGCCAGGGCATGCTCTACGGTACAAACCTGCACGTCATTGTCAGACAATACCGTCCCCCGTTGCGTAGCCGTTACATTTTCAGCCAAAGCGTCTATTACCGGTTGTCCGAACACATCCGTACGCCTGATCTTGTAACCATGGTTTTCCGGCGCCGGATTGAATGTGATGTTTACATTCAGTCCGGTGTGCAACCCTTTTCCACTCAGTGAAAAACTATTCTTTAAAGTTCTTTGATTAACCATTACAAATTTTCTTGTCATTTACGTCTTAAAGCATCTTTAACAGGCAAGCGCCGGTAGAATATCCCCCGCCAAACACAGACAGGCATATTAAATCTCCCGATTGAAATTTATCCGTATTCCGGGCATATACCAGCAAGGCGCCGGCAAAGCCCGTATCACCTGAATCTTCCATATCGGACAGTATTACATCGTCGCGTAAACCAAGCCGTTCGGTTACATTTTTTAATATTTCCGTATTAGCCTGATGACCGACAAAATAAGATAATTTATCGAGTGAATATCCATTATTTTCCACAATGTCTTTTGTATTCCGGGATATATAATTGCAAGCATGCATAAATGCATCTTTCCCGTAAGGCATTTGCGATTCAGCGTTTTCAAAATCGGGGGAGATCCCCGCATGTCCCAAACCGCGGGATGTTATATCGATAACAAGGGAGTCCTTGCCGGTACAGGTTGCTCCGGAAAAGAAACATGCAACAGCCCCGTTTCCCCGCAGAGGGCCGGATATGCAATCAGCGTCGTCCGGATATGTCGAATTACGGTCGGCGCATACCAGCAATGCTTTGGATGCGATCTGCGACGAGAAAAACGAATATATTATTTCCATCGCACTGATAGCAGACGAACAATCCGAATAAATATGGAATACTTTGGCGTCGGGGATATTGTATTCCCGTTGTATAAAATGTCCGGCTGTGGCAATTGTGCCGGCAGGCGTGCAGGAAGCGAATATGATCAAATCCACTTCATTGATGTTATAAGACAGTTTAGGCAGGGCGTTTTTTACGGCTTCCGCGCACATATAGTTCATTGTTTCTTCTTCGGAGGATCCGGAACGCGAGCGTATGCCGGCTTTTTGCAGAGTCCAATCACCGCTTGTTCCGTTCACTTTCGTAAAATGGTCATTCGTAATTCCCGTGGCGGGGATATAGTACCCTGTTGCATTGATATACATACATTTTATATATTTAAATTCTTGATGATAGCTATTGTTTTTTTCATAAAATCATTGTTTGATTTATGAACGACAGTTCATTTTCTGTTCCGATAAAAATTATATTTTGATCAAATTGTATAAATAATCCATAACTTCTTTACGTCTTTCCATATCCTTTGCCACATTTGTTACAAACCGGGCTTCGTCGCAGCTTTGTCCCGAATTTTCTTTTACGCCGGTGTTATTGAACAGGATACACATAATTTCAATGTCGATATCCTCCCGGATCTCTTTGAGTTCAATACTTTTTAGCAAGGCATTTCGCCAATGTGCAAGCAAGCGATAGTGAATGGCTCCGAAGCGGTTGACAAAGTCGGGATAATGCTTGGCGGCCTGTATCATCAATGCGGTATAATTCAAAAAAACCGTATGCGTAACTCCCGCCCTCATAAACGCGTTTGTAATCAGCTTTTGACGCCTGTGGATAGCGTCAATTAATTCGGGTACCGTGATATCGTCTTTGACGCCCGCAAGTATTTTTTCAAATATCTTGAAGAAATATTCGTCGATTACCGCAAAAAACAGGTCTTCCTTGTTTTTGAAATATCTGTACATGGCTCCGCGCGACATCCCCAACTCTTCCTGCAATACGGAGATTGACGCGCTGTCGTAGCCTTTGTTCATGAAAACGTCGAAAGCTCGTCTCAATATGTATTCTCTGCTGTATTTCATTAATCAAGCAATTTATATTGGTGAACAATCGTTCACAATGCAAAAGTGCGATATAAAATTTGATTGTACATTGTTTTTAATGTTAAAAAACATTTTCGGATCATCTCAAAATGCAATTTTTTATAGTGAAGGCCGGATTGGAGAGAGTGTGTGACGCTGATTTGCATAAACGGCGTTCAACGGAATGAAACAGGGTTAAATATAAATTATCCAATATTTCGTATTTTCCCGCTTTCTTTGTTAATTTGCATTCATAATCGATGATTGTTTACATTAAGAGTAACGAATTGGTGGCAAAGAAGAAATTTTATGTAGTATGGAACGGTGTAACTCCGGGGGTATATTCCTTGTGGAATGAGGTTAAAGCGCAAATTGAAGGATACGAAGGCGCTATTTACAAATCTTTCCCGACACAGGCGGAAGCTAAAAAAGCGTTTAATGATAATCCATGGTTGTATATAAGTAAGAATGCAGGGAAAAAGCAAGTATCTATCCGGAATATTCCTGAAATAATAAAGGATAGCTTGTCTGTCGACGCCGCTTGTAGCGGAAATCCCGGTTTGTTGGAATACAGGGGGGTATATGTGCAAACCGGAGAGCAGGTGTTTCATCAGGGGCCTTTTGAGAGAGGCACGAACAATATAGGCGAGTTTCTGGCTTTGGTACACGGCTTGGCCTTGTTGAAGCAGAAAAATTCTAAAATTCCTGTTTATTCGGATAGTACCAATGCCATAAAATGGGTAAAAGAAAAGAAGTGCAAAACAAAACTGGAAAGAACGCCCGAAAATACATCCTTGTTTTATATGGTAGCGCGCGCTGAAAAATGGCTCAGGGAGAATACGTATACTACCCCGATCATAAAGTGGAAAACAGACGAATGGGGCGAAATACCTGCCGATTTCGGACGGAAATAAATACCGGGTCACTTGTCCACGGGTCAACAGACGTCACAAATCTCCATAAGCGATCTTTATCGATTGCATTGCAAAACTGTCAGAATACGCATAAAAAACAACTTCTTTATTTGATTTCCGTCCCTGATTCCGGTAATTGGATATAAAAAGGCGGAAATATGTAACGGCTTGTCTGGCCGGAATTAATATCTTTGTAAATATTAAAGCATCTTAGATTTACAACAATAACTTACAGACAGTATATGATACATCACAAATTCAGAATGGCAGCGCCTGTTCTTGCTCTGGCGGGACTGGCTTTACTTGGTTCGTGTACACGGGATGAAGAGAGGCCGGAGGCGGTCTCTTCCGTCCGGGGAATTGACTTTGATGCCGGAGAGGATGCTCCCGGCTCGCTAAAGGCTTCGCCTGCAACAGGCAGTCAACTGACAAATTTTATCGTGAGCGCCTTTTGGTCGGAAGGAGACTGGGATACGGGAACCAGACGCCTGTTCGATGCCCAGAACGTTTATAAA
>JAISSD010000307.1 GCA_031273295.1 Prevotella sp. | reverse complement strand
ACTGTAATCCGGCATATATCCAACTGTTTTATAAACTTTTTTTTCGAGTTAACTTGCATTTGTTCAGTCGATAATATGGAAAGGCTTAATTAAACGACATTGATTCTTAATTCTTAATTAATTTCTCCATTCTTCATTCCCAAGGTCTCCCTGCCGAAAAAAGGCGTGGCCGGATACATGTCTCCTTTAAAAACAAATTAATTACACGAAATTACATGATCCATTTGCCAAATGTCGGAAAATCTCTTACTTTTGCATCTGGTTTGCAAATGGCAGACAGGTTGACGTCGCAGTTCAATGGATAGAATAGATGTTACATCCTTTTGAACTTGAAGACAAAAACAGGTGCGTTTTTGGTTTAGCGTTACGAAATGTGAAACGAAAATATCATAAGCCCTTGTAGTTCAATGGATAGAACGGCGGTTTCCTAAACCACAAATTTGGGTTCGATTCCCAGCGAGGGTACGCAAAGCCGGCTTTATTTTACAGTCCGGCTTTTCTTTTTTGCATGTCCGGCAAAAAGGGGTATGTTTTCGGTAAAATATTCGACATTATGGCTACATTTGAGTCCGGGATTTATGCTCGCAGGAAAAAACGGGATAGCGCCACATAATGACAAGGATTACCTGTATCGCAGGAGATTTGAATGCATTTAATTTAGCTTTCTTTTATATTTTGACAAGCATTTTTTTAACATAAAAAAGCAAAAACTTTTATCAAAACATGCATCAATACCACCGAATAAATATTACTATATGAAACATATAACTATAGCCATGCCCTTCTTGCTTACCTCCTGTAATGCAGGTTCTTCCACGACAGGATTCGGCATTGCAAGCATCGTAGCGATGTTTGTCCTGATGTTTATTCTCTTTGCCGTCATGTTTTTCCTGATTGCAAAAAGGAAAAAACAGGGTGAAAAAAGTCTTGCGAGATTCAACAGCGACGTCTGTACCGCTCTCAACAAACTCTCTTCTCCCCAACAAAAAATAAATATGCTAAACAAGCTGATCGAACGTATAAACAATGAAGAAAAATACAAGAAAGATACAGACTGGCGCAACAAAGTACTTGTAAAAACATACATACACCTTGCCATAATCCATTACCGGACAGGAAACGAAATGGAAACCCTCAATATCTGCACTAAAATTACAGAGCTTGACCCTGAAGACGGCATAGCCTATTACAACAGAGGCTCCATATATAGCAGTATGGGATTGTACGAAAAAGCGCTGCAAGACTTTAACCGCACTATCGAACTAAAGCCCGATCATGCCGGCGCCTACAATAACAGAGGGCTGACGCATGAAAAAATGGAGCATTACGATGAAGCCCTCGCAGACTTCGGTGAAGCCATAAAACTGGAAGGTTCGCCTATTGCCCGGTACAACAGGGGAAATACGCATTACGAACTGGGCAATTATCAGGCTGCGCTGGACGACTACCAGGCTGCGTTGGATAACCCCGGTACAGACAGCGATCCGGTAATGAAAAACGATGTGGAAACCAGCATACGCGTAACAAAGGGAAAACTGGCCAATACACAAAATTAATGGAGCCATAGATACAATCCATATATCAGAATTGCCTGTTCAACCCGAAAAGTATAATTTTGCCTGTTGTTTTACGGCTGGCTTTATGCCGATAGCCAATTCTGTATTTAAATTCTGTATTTACGCTGAAAAATATTTAAATATCCGTAATGAAAAATAATATATCCGATTTTGAGATCATGGCTCCGGTAGGATCATACGACTCGCTTGCCGCTGCAATACAGGGAGGAGCCGGCTCCATATATTTCGGTATCGAAGGGCTGAATATGCGCGCCAGATCCTCTAATAATTTCACTATCGACGATCTGAAACAAATAGCCTCCATCTGCAAAGAAAACGGACTGAAAAGCTATCTTACCGTCAATACCATCATATACGACAATGATATTCCATTGATGCGCAAAATTGTAAACGCGGCGAAAGAGGCGGAATTATCAGCCGTCATTGCATCCGATGTAGCAGTAATGATGTACGCTCGCAGCATAGGCGTGGAAGTACATCTTTCCACCCAATTGAATATAACCAATACGGAAGCGCTGAAATTTTACGGGCAATTTGCCGATGTTGTGGTACTTGCCCGCGAACTGAACCTTGATCAGGTAGCCGCCATATATAAAGATATTGAGGAACAAAACATCAAAGGCCCGGGTGGAACGCTTGTCCGCATCGAGATGTTCTCGCACGGCGCGCTTTGCATGGCGGTATCGGGTAAATGTTACCTCAGCCTGCACGAAAGAAACCTTTCGGCAAACCGTGGCGCATGCAACCAGATATGCCGCCGCAGCTATATCGTAAAAGACAAGGAGACGGAGATAGAACTTGAGATAGACAACGAATACATCATGTCGCCCAAAGACCTCAAAACCATTCATTTTATGAATAAAATGATGGATGCGGGCGTACGCGTATTCAAGATAGAAGGACGCGCCCGCGGCCCCGAATATGTCCGCACAGTAGTGGAATGTTACAAGGAAGCCATAAAAGCCTGTTGCGAAGGCGCATTCACGGAAGAAAAGGTTGCCGGCTGGGACGAACGTCTGGCGACAGTATTCAACCGGGGGTTCTGGAACGGCTATTACCTTGGGCAGCGGCTTGGCGAATGGTCGAGCAATTACGGTTCAGGAGCAACCATGCGCAAAGTATATGTGGCAAAAGGGATCAAATACTTTTCCAATTTGGGCGTGGCCGAGTTCCTGATGGAAACCCGGTCGCTCAAGACAGGAGACGAAATACTCATTACAGGGCCTACCACCGGAGCTGTTTTCCTGACTGTGGAAGAAATACGCGTCGACCTCAAACCTGTGGAAGAAACAGTCAAAGGCGAGAAGTTCTCCATAAAGGTAAACAACAAGATCCGCCCGTCGGACAAGCTGTTCAAACTGGTAAAAACGGAACCGCAAAAGATATTTGCGGAAAAAGTGTAAACACCGGAAAAGGCTGCCGTAAAGCAGCCCTTTCCTCATTAATATTTTACGCCCTGCCATATAGAAACCGGACGTTTTTGATCCAATTGCAAGTCGCGGGACAAGTCGAGTATTCAGGATCTCCCACTCTCCTGCTTTACCCGTCATAGCCATCCGTCAATCCAAACTCCCCTATCGGCGGGTCAGCAATTCTTTCTTTTCTACATCATAAACGGTTGAATCCATTGTCATAACCGGTTGAATCCGGCGATTCATTGATATCGAGGCGGGACAAAGCGTACACGGTTATACTCGGCGTCCGAAAGTTTTTCCCCATCCGGCCGTATAATAGGCGGGATGTAATTGACAGGCTTCTGCCTGCCTTGCAGCGCCGGTACGGATTGCCTCAACGCCTTTTTCTCAAAGTCGATGACAGTACCCGGATCTATCGGTTTTCCTTTTTTGCCAATCTCAAAATGGAGATGATCTCCCGTAGAGAAGCCGGTATTTCCTGTTATTGCAATAACAGCGCCTGCCTTCACAAAGGTATTGGGCTTCACTAAATTTTTTGAGTTATGGGCGTAAAGGGTCGACAAACCATCCGCGTGTTCTATCTTGATAAAATTACCGCGCGCCTTGTCATACTCCGCGACAACGACATTGCCGTCAAAAGCGGCGACGACCTCGTCCTTGCCACGGCCTTGCAGGTCATACCCGAAATGAAACCCTCCGTTTTTTCCCCTTTCATATTTTCCCGTTACCTTGACCATTGATGGCAAGGGAAAACAAAAATCCTTTTCCGCAATGACAGACAGGGGAATATCGTCGTTTTGCCCGTTTCCCAAATTATTCGTACCTTTGTCATAACCGATTGGATCCGGCGATCCGTTGACTTCGAGGCGGGCAAAAGCGTACACGGAAAGTACGCCTAACGGGAGCAATAACAAAAGCTTCAGCCGCGCCCATTTGTTTGATTTTTCTTTTAACATCATAGTAATTCGTTTTTTAATTTTACTGTGATTGAAGCTGTTGGCCAGAGTGTAGGAGCTTGCGCCAACGGCTTTTTTCACCAATAAGAGTTGATATTTTGTTGCATCGATGCCGGATTGTAAAACGCGAATATCGGCCTGATACTCGTGTATGTCTTTTAATTCCCTCTTCAACAGCCAAACAGCAGGATTGAACCATTGGACGAGAGCAATCAGTTCCATATAAATCAAATCGAATGAATGGCGGCGCTCGATATGGGCTGTTTCATGAATGATGATTTCCGAGTGATCACTGTCATAATCGCTTTCCGACAAAACAACATACCGGCCCCAACTGAAAGGATTTATCTCCGGTGAAACGATAACAAATACATACCGCCCCTGCAAGATCTTACGCCCTCCATGTATAAGGCGACACATCGAATAAACCGATTTCATCAGGATCGCCAGGTTGATTCCGCCGCCTGTCAAATATACAAGCAACAATATCGCGCCAATTGAAAGAGTTGCGTTTTCCGGTTCCGGCAGGTCGGGTAAGGCGATCACCTCGTCCTGATATATTTCCGGATTGGGCGTCTGTTTGGTAACAAGCGCTTCTTCCGCCAGTACAAAAGGTTTTTGAACCGGACTGTATTCCTGAATATTTATCTCTATAAAAGGCAGAATAAAACAAATCGCCGTACCGGCAAGTATAACCAGGCGGTTGAAACGATAAAAGGTTTCATTGGACAGGAAAGCTTTGACGCAAATATAGAATACCGTCAGACACGCACTGCTTTTCAAGATATAGAGTAAAAATGTTTCCATTGTTTTTTCGTATTTAAAACTTCAGGCTTGTTTATTATTTGCCCGAACTTCCGGATATTTCACTTGTTTTTAATCCGGCGTATCAATTCCTGCAACTCGTCTATCGACAACTTCTCTTCTTCTATCAACGACGACACAACGCGCGTATAGGAATTGCCGAAATATTTATCCACCACATTGCCGAGCGTACTTTTCCGGTAATCGTCTTCCGATACCAGGGCATAATACCGGTATGTATTCCCGTAAGCCTTGTAGCCGATATATCCTTTCTCTTCCAATGTGCGTACAATGGTTGAAAGGGTGTTGTAATGAGGCTTCGGTTCCTCTTGCAAATCAAGTAATTCGCGTATAAACATCGGGCCGTTAGTCCAAAAACAGGCAAGTATTTCTTCTTCTTTTTGCGTCAGCTTTTTCATGCGTATATAATTTGTTTTTTTAACGGTCACGAGGAACTCGCAACATATTGGCTTTGCCGAACCTTGTTTCATGCTTTTTGGCGCTACTGTTGCGTGCTCGTTTCATGGAAATATTTTTTTATAACAAGCGCATTGCAAATGTAACTGTATTTTTTAGTTAATCAACTATAACATATAGTTAATCCACTACAATTAACCATTATTAACTAAAAGTGCGCTTTTCTTCTATCCACTCGCGGGTCTGTCGACTTCCATGTAACTGATTTTAAGCCCATCTACCGATAACTGTTACTTTTCGGGCGGCAAGGCTTCGCTTGGGGACTCGGTAGCGCTGGAATATCATATTTATATCATGGCGGGTTTTGGAGTACAAAAACCTCGTTTTCAACTCATTTCAAAACTGCACAGTTACCAACATTTTTATCGGACAGTTCCGGAGACAAAAAAATCGACTGCTTAATGGCGGCGTATTTCCTCCCAGCTTTTAACAGGAGAGGAAACAAATCAAATCAATCGAATACACGCCCAGGCGCTACTGTTCCCTAACACAACGGACGGAGAAGCTGAATGCCCGCATGTTGTAGACTTCGTCTACGCGTATCTCATAACTAAAGAATATCAAGTAATACGAGTATGAATAGTAGGCATTCGACATCCAGTAGATGCCGTTGGGGCCTACGACAGTCAACATGCCAGCGTACACGCCGGAAGCGGGAAAGAACGCTTCTTTGCCATTATGTTCCAGCGTCCAGCCCGGATTATCGTTCGCGGAATTCACCCATGTACCGTCGGCGGAATCGACCATGCCGCTGACGTCGTCAAAGCTACCGGACGAATTCTTCCAACCCGCGAACTCAGAATTCACAGGCATGCGCCATTTCCTGCCGTGCAACGCTCCGCCGTTGGCTTCAGTTATGTAACGGCAGATATCGCCCTTGCCAGCGGAAGGTTCATGAATCCCGTACAGAGCGGAATTAAAAAAAAAGCCTCCGAAATCTCCATCGGCATACGGTATATTATTCCAATCCAAACCGGTATCTACAGACCAGCCGGTGGCGGACGCCGGGTCAGGAACGTAAGTACATCCGCTATTATTTACACTGTTGTAACCGTATCCGTACAAGCTGCCCCACTTGAAATGCAGGCCCTGGTAATATTGATGGGTAGTGTCGCCAACATCGTCAAAAGTGAGTTTGCTGCCGTCCCAATAGATATTGCTGCCCGCCCAACCGTCGTGAACGGCAGGGTTATAATCCCATGCAGTCGCCGGAAGCTTTACGGTTCGGGATACGGGCGCAAACTCGCCTGTGGGACTGTAAAAGACAAATGTGGCGCAAGGCCGGCCGTAAACAACCACCGGATCGTTGTCTATCAGACTGAAATGGAAAGTCCCGTCCCCGGAGCCGCCCGTATCGAAAGACGCGACGATACCGTGCCCGAAATTCAGTTTTACGTACCAGTCGCAGTCCGAACTAACCTCCAGGGTCTGTGGCGAACCGTCGTCAGGGTATTCGTCCAATGCATCCGCCACGGAAAACCTGCTGACGGACGACGGCTGTGTGACGATTATTGTTTTTGTCAACGTTCCCGAA
>JAISSD010000218.1 GCA_031273295.1 Prevotella sp. | reverse complement strand
TGCAATCTCCTCCGTATTCTGGCAACCGGAGAATACGGCGAGGCCGCCGGCAAGGGCGGCGAACAGACCCGAACGGGTTGAATGAATAAATCGTTTCATAAATTTTAAATTTTAAATTTTGAATTATCCGCAACTTGCATATTAACCGCCTGTCGCATAATTTGTGTTTTCTATCATTTTATCTCCTTTCTTCCTTTAACAGGTGAATACTGAATATTTCCCGTTCTCATTATTATTCTCGTTATCGTTCTTCTCATTCCCGTTCGTTTTTATGCGCCGTCATTTACATTCTTAATTTAGCGGTACTGTTCGCCCGTCCCAGCCAGGTACCTTTACATCCAATCCAACGTCTGGCGGGATTACCAGACGCCCGTCGTTATAGAGGATGATGTCGAACCCGCCATTGTGCTTGCGCCATGCTATTTGAGCCTCAAGAGAACCCTTGGCCGCCCCGGCTGGACTCCCGTCGAAATAACCCAGCGCACCCATGATCTGGCGGCGGACGGTTTCCTCCCACTCACCTTTCCAGTAACCCCACGAGGCAGTATATTGATAATGCGCTTTCGAGAAGCACTCAACGGTCAGAACATTGCGGATGTCTTCGCCGTCGGGAACGCCGAACACCGAAAAAGCTCCGATAATCCAGCCTCCGCGCCATCCGGTAGTCTGGTTTATATACCCGTCGGGAAACCATAACGGATGAACGGGAATGGAACCTCCGTCCGTACAGGGGACGAGCTGGATGGAATCCGATCTGTGCCAGGATAACACTGGTTCGGGAGCGCGACCGTTTTCGATTGCCAGTGTGCGGCGAAAAAGGACGGTAGACGGATTGCCGGACAAAGCCCCGGATACAGGGAAGAAAGAAGCCGACACGCCGGAGATAGCTCCACTTGACGAGCCGACGTTCTCTGCGCCGTCCACGCCATAGATCATGAAAGTAAATTCATGGAGCACATTGCGGGGATAACAATATACTGTATCGCAGCCTCCGGCCGGAACGCTAAAAGCCGCATTCTCCCGAGAAACATAGAATGTATAGGGAAAAGACTCCGTCACAGCCGGCTCGTCAAGCGGATAATCTGCCCTTGTATTGTAAACCGCGGCGGAATTGCGAACCTCGAACAGGGAAGCATTCTCCTTGTGTATAAAATCAAGGTATTGCATGTTTTCATAATTGTAACACAGAGGAACTACGGACGAAGAGGGCGGAAGCCAGAGCCAGCCGCCATAAACGCCAAGCGGATATTCAAGCGATATACCGTCCGGTTCCCGAAACAGAAGTATGTTCATCGGCATGCCGCCACTTGGTATGCTGTCGCCGGGCGCCAGATGATCCCAGCGGATCGAGACATACAGATTACGGTCGGTGGAAAGCTCCTTGACAGGGCGCAGGTCGAAGTTGGCTATCTCGCAGGAAGTAAACGCAAGGAAAAATACAAATGCTACAATGCGCCGGTTTCTCATTGCGAGCCTCCTTCCTTGTATATTGCATCCGGCTTCTCTTTATGACCAAACAGGTAAACCAGAGAAATACCCGCTTTCAGTGGAACGAAGCCCGTAAACCGTTTATCGGGGCCTGTGCGCCAAAGCTCGTGTTGAATGTTACGGTCGGGAGTGTAAGGCGTATAACGGCTGGAAAGAAATCCGCCACCGACAGAGAACTCCAATCCCCAGGGCGACGAGCCAAGCCGCAAGGCATAACCGGCAGCAAGGCCTGCGGCCATGTATTTCCCCTGGCGACCGCTATCAAACTGTAACTGAAAGTCGTAAACGCCCGTAAAAGCCAGCGCGCCGACAAACCAGCCGGTCAACGAGCGGCGGTATGCCTCTGCTGCAGGTTGTGAGCGGTTGCCAAGCCAGTAACGTGTCTCGATGCCGAGAGAAGCAAGCTCCCAGCAACGCGTGTCGTCGTGGTTTAGCCACCAGGCATTAAGCGCCTCCACCGAGATGCTCCAACGGGAACCCAGAGGAATCTCAATGGCCAGATTCGGGGTGAGAGTGGCGCCGTAGAGAAGGTTCGTACGCAAAGCGAACAAGGGACGGCGAAAATACGGCATGCCGGGCGTCAAAACGCTGATGGCGCCGTCCGGAACCAACTCCGGCTCCGACTCTAACTCCAGCTCTTCTTCTCCTGTTACCGCTTCGTCGAAAAACTCGCCAGCATTGTCGAAAAGGAACCGGTCCGGGCTGTCCATGCCCGGATGGATGCTAGAACCGTCGGTCATTTTCAATCTCACGGTAGCATATTGAAGCAGATTCCGGATCTGTCCCTCGCTCAAGTTGAGTCCGCCGTTTTTGAGAGCCTTGTAACCAGCCCGGTCAATGCCGACGGGAATAATATGCAACGGGTATTTTTCAGCAATATCAAGATGCTTCCAGCGAAGATAAGTGCGCATTGACATGGCACGCTGCCAAGCCAGCTGTTCATTGTGTGATTCGTCGCCGGAAGGCGAACAGCCTGCGATGATCTCTATTGTGTCAATGGAAGAGGCGACAGCTGGAATACGAAGCAACGAATCAAGCGCGTCCAGCATCGCGGCGTTGGTGCGGTAATCGCGCATCATAAAGTAACTGTTTACGGGGAAATAACAGACTTTCTTCATGAAAGGGTCGACCGGACAGACTTGGGCATGGACCGGAACAACAGCCGGAAACAAAAACAACATGACTCCCAAAAACAACGGGACTCCCCCTATCCTGCCACTTTTATATCTGTTCATCCTGCAATATATAAACGACAAACCGGAACGCAGGCAAAAGCCCGCATCAGGCAGATAATAATTCCCGTTAAATTGAAATACGAATCGCGGTAAACCTTTTGAAAATAAAGATTTTTGCTTACACTAACGCGCGCACCCGACGAGAGAGATAAAATATGCGACATTGCCAAACAAAAAACGAAAAGTATTTCGTCTTTTTTCAACCGCCCAAGCGCCGGAAATGCGAAGGACGACTGTAGGGTATTTGCAACATATCCATTCATTGTTTCTGTCTGTTTTCTATCTGTTTTCTATCTGCCTGCCAGACTCCAAATTATTTTACAAATATACGGCGGAAACAGGGAATTAAAAGCTATTTGTATTTAAAATTTGTTAAAAACAAGACGCCTTTGCCTTGAAAAGCGCCTCTGGAAATTTGAACGGGCAAAATTTTAGACAAATACCAAACCGGCATGCAGGGGCGAACCGGTGTGTGCGCCCGAACCGGATTGTTCGTGTTTGTTATATCGGGAGAAAGGGCGAGTATCTCCGGCTATGTCAACTGCCGAAAGATTGATTGACGGAAAATCAGAGGGCTGAAAATAAAATAAACTAAAAAAAAGTATATAAGGGCAATAATTTTTCCGGGTAATGGATAATTCCTGCTATCTTTACGTTTCGAACAGTAGGCAAACGCTTGATGAAGATTTTCCAGATCATAACAGTTTCAGAATATGGCGGAGCGCAGACCATCGTGGCAAATCTCGTCAAAACGTTGAGTCCCGAACATGAAGTCTTTGTTTTATATGGCGGAGACGGCGAAGCCTGGAATGCTTTGGGGAATAATTTTACAAAAATAAAACTAAACAGTCACCGCAAGAAAATATCGTTCGGAGACATAGGTCTGCTCTTCAAGCTCTATTATTACAGGTTTAGATATAAACCCGACGTCGTGCATCTTCATTCTTCAAAGACGGGCGTATTGGGGCGTATTGCTTTCAGCCCTAAAAAAACGGTATATACGGTTCATGGATTCGATTCGATACGAAAGGTGTTTCGCCGTTTTCTGGTAGTGGAACGCTTGCTCAAAAACAGAGCATACAGGATAGCAGGCGTCAGTCGCTATGATGTGAACAGTATGCGGGAAGAAGGTATCGGCAAGAATGTGGTGTGTATATACAACGGCGTTGCAGACCCGCGTTTGGAGCAAGTTGAACCAAAAGGCCGGATTGCAGACGAGCTGGAAAAGATAAAGCTATCCTGTTCAGGAATCGTCATGTGCATATCGCGTATTTCGAAACAAAAAAAGTTTGATCTTTTCCTTGAAATAGCAGAGCAAATGCCGCAATATGCATTTGTATGGATTGGAAACAAGACGGAAGTGAAAGGCGTACCGGCCAACGTGTTTTGTCTGGGCGAGACGCATCTTGCGCGCTTTTACCTGAAATATGCCGACTTGTTTATCCTCCCCTCCAATTATGAAGGGTTGCCTGTGTCCTTGCTGGAGGCGCTGGCATTCGGCGTACCTGCGGTTGCGTCAGCGGTAGGAGGCGTAACTGAAGCGCTTAACGGAGAAAACGGGTTCGCCGTAGACAATGACGTGAACAGTTTCACAGACAGGATAAAATACATCCTTTCGGATGAAAATATAAAAAAAAACATGTCGATATGTGCAAGACAATCATATCTTGCTAACTTTACAATTGAAAAAATGGTGGATGGATACAGATCCGTCTTTAACGCAATCGTTGCAAATAAAAAATGAACAACCCTCTGGTTTCGGTATTGATGCCTTGTTATAATGCGGAAAAGTATGTGGAAGAATCGATGAACTCGATCCTCAATCAAGCATATACAAACCTGCAGATCATAGCAATCAACGATTGCTCCACCGACAGTACCGGCCGGATACTGCATGAACTGGCCCGGAAGGATTCCCGGATAACAGTTGTGGAAAACGGGGAAAATCTGAAACTTGTGAAAACCTTGAACAAGGGAGTCTGTTTCTGTGAAGGCGAATACATCGCCCGCATGGATGCGGATGACATATCATTGCCTGCACGTATCGAAAAAGAGGTTGCTTTCCTTGAGCGAAACAGGGATCACGATATAGTCAGCACGCTTTTCTATGCTTTCAGAGCCGGGAACCCCCGCAAACGGAATTTACATCGCAGTCCTTTAAAAAACGAGGAGCTGAGAGCCTATCTGCTGTTCAAGTCCGGTATTTGCCATCCGGCCGCGATGATCCGCAAACGCGTCTTTACGGAATTGGGGCTAACCTTTGAAGCGGAATATCTTCATGTCGAAGACTACGCCTTATGGTCTGAAGCCATGTATAAAACAAAACTTGCGAATATAGGGGAGCCGCTTCTTCTGTACCGTGTGCACCGGAGTCAGGTGTCGTCATTGAATGAAGAGCTTCAGTTCGAAAACAGGAAAAAGGTATTCAAGATCCACTGCGATCATTTGGGGTTGCCTGCAGACGACGACTTCATCGACATATATTCATCCGTCGCCGAATGCGTGCCTTTGCTTTCATCTTTTAAATACCTGGATAAATGTGAAGCGCTTATGCTTTCATTGATTCGCATCAACCGGGACAAACTGTTTTGCGACGGTATGTATCTCGAATATATGCTGTCTGTTCACTGGCTTCGGTTATGCGCAAATTCACGGCTGGGGCTGAAAGTATTACGCAGATTGAAAGATTCCCCTTTATACAGGAAAGAAAACTATACGTCAAGAGATCTTGCCATTCTTTACACAAAGTGCGCTTTTAAACTGAAATATAAAAAGTCGCTGATTTATAAACTTGTATTCAGACAGTAACAGTATATGTCCAGATTGAAAGAGGTCATACCGATGTTTTTGCCGTTGATATTGATGTTTTACTTCATATATCCGCAGGCGCTCGACATAAAGGGATCTTCTTTTATCTTTCTATCGGGAGTGGTCGGCCTGGTTTTGTACGTCTATCATAAATTCCCGTTCAAGGAAGTCATATATGTACTGATCGCCATGGGGGGGATGCTTTTTATCTGTTACACTTCCGCCTGGCTAAACAATACAGACGACCCGTATACATTCGGATATTTCCGGAGCCAGATCGCGTGGCTATTCGCCGCGTATCTGGTTGTTTTTTCCATTTACAAAATACACGGGAAACCGTCGTTCGATACCATACTTGTCTATATAGCGGCGGCGATAGGATTGCAAGCCCTTATAACATTCGGTATGAACACGAACGACGGCGTCCATGATTTCTTTTTCTCCCTGCAAATGCAATCGGAATATACGGAAGAGGTCATGGAAGAGGGAGGAAACCAGCGGCTGATGGGATACGGCATAGGTTTCTTCGGAGCCGGGGCTATCAGCGGCATAGGGCTGATCGTCATATCTTGCCTGCTGATGCGGCTCAAATTGAGTAACAAGGCTTTTATCGCGTTGGCGCTGTTGTATGTGCTTATATTCTACATAGGGCTGTTTATGGCCCGGACAACGGTTATCGGCGCTGTGACCGGTTTTGCTGTCATCGGGATATTGTACCTGTGGGATAACAGGTCCATGAAGAAACAGGCAAAGGTATTCTTTTTGTCTTTGATTTTTCTGATGGCGGCGGGATATGTTCTCGCCATGTTTTATTTCCCCCAGTTTTCCGATTGGGCGTTTGAATTGTTTATCAACTTTGTAAAGACGGGTAAACTGGAAACCCGTTCATCCAGCGGGTTGGACGAAATGTTTCGCATTCCGGAAGATCTGGACACGCTGGTTTTTGGCAGCGGCAGGATGTTGTTTTCCGATACGGACGTCGGATATTCCCGTATGCTTTTCTGGGTGGGCGTTCCCGGCACATTGTATTTTTATTGTTACCCGATGCTGGTTGCCAGATTTCACATGACTAAAGACTGGACGGTGAATCTGGTTTCGGCGGCCATCATCATATATTCCATGGGGCTGAATGTGAAAGGCTGGATCGATTTGAATCTGATCATATATCTTTTCTTCTTCTATTTCATGTTCTACAAATACTATATCTATATACCGGGGCGACGGGGAACAAGGACGACGGCCGGATCCGGGAATCAAAAGAAACGGAGAAACAGGGGAATCAACCATATCAATATCATAAATTGAAAACAATGAAAGAATGTGTTATTTTGGCAGGAGGTTTTGGCACGCGTTTACAAGCGGTGGTGAACGGTGCGCCCAAATGCATGGCGGAAGTTGCAGGGAAACCGTTTTTGCAATATCTGTTCGACTATTTGGCCGGCGAGAATTTCAATCATGTAATTCTGTCGTTGGGATACAAGGCGTCTGTCGTTGTCG
The DNA here is from genome assembly GCA_031273295.1 of Prevotella sp. Classification (GTDB taxonomy): domain Bacteria; phylum Bacteroidota; class Bacteroidia; order Bacteroidales; family Dysgonomonadaceae; genus Dysgonomonas. The sequence goes on along the minus strand of JAISSD010000218.1, from coordinate 8,046 downwards.
ACTGGCTTGAAACGCAAAACAGGCCTTTTGCAATATCATACGTGGTAGAAGAATATCCTTTGGGTACGGGAGGCGCTATAAAACTGGCTTTCGGGAAGGTAAAAGGTGAAGACGCTTTTGTTATGAACGGAGATACTTTCTTCGATATAGATTCGGATCTGCTGCTGGAGTTCCATAAATCGAAAAAACCGGATATATCGCTTGCCCTTAAACCGATGTTCGATTTTGACCGCTACGGCTCTGTAGAGTTGGACAGCGAACAGCGTATTACACGTTTCAACGAAAAGCGCCACAAAGAGGCCGGATTGATAAACGGAGGCGTATATATTGTAGCCAAAGCCGTATTCGTCAAACTGGCTTTGCCCGAAAAATTTTCATTTGAAAAAGATGTAATGGAAACGCATGTCCATGATGTAAACATATACGGCAGCGAACAGGATAACTACTTCATAGATATAGGAATTCCTTCCGATTTTGAAAAAGCGAATATGGATCTTCGGGGAAAATAAAGAAATAAACAAGAGCGTAAGGACATGGACAACTTGAAAAAATACAAATATCTTTTTTTAGACAGGGATGGCGTGATCAATGTGGAGCGTCCCGGCGATTATGTGAAAAATATATCCGAATTTGTTTTTGAAGAGAATTCATTGGAGGCAATAGCCATATTATCACAGGTGTTTGAGTGCATATTTGTTGTTACAAATCAAAGGGGAGTGGGCCGAAATGTAATGTCTTTGTCCGCCCTGCAACAAGTGCACGGCTATATGTTGCGTGAAATCGAAAAAGCGGGAGGCAAGATCACCGGTATATATTTTTGCATCGATCCCGATTCTACGTCAATAAACCGAAAACCGAATACAGGCATGGCCTTTCAGATCCGGCGCGATCATCCTGCCGTTGATTTTTCACAATCGGTAATGGCTGGCAATAGCAGATCGGATATCGAGTTCGGTAATAAACTGGGAATGCTAACCGTCTTGATAGGTGACAAATACAAAAAAGAACATAAAATATACCAGACTGTAAATGCTTGTTACGAAAATCTGTATAAGTTTGCAGTAAATTGTATAAAATGAGAAATTCCGGCTATGATCATCAGAAGTAAAGCGCCATTCCGGCTGGGACTGGCAGGCGGAGGCACAGATGTTTCCCCGTATTCCGATCTATATGGCGGCTGTATACTGAATGCGACCATAAGTTTATACGCATATGCCAACATAGAACCCCGTACCGATAACAAGATCGTATTCCGCATACCCCGGAATAACGAGGAATACATATTCGACGCGGCTTTGGAACTTCCCGTGTCGAACGATAAAGCCGACCTGATGAAAGGTATCTATAACAGGGTGGTGAAAGATTTCATCCACAAGCCGCTTTCGTTTACGCTTACCTGTGCGCTGGACGTCCCTTTTGGTTCGGGGCTGGGAACTTCTTCCACGCTGGCGGTTGCCATATTGGGGGCATATGCCGAGTGGCTTGCATTGCCCTTGGGCGAATATGATCTGGCGTATCTGGCATATCTTGTCGAACGCGCCGACCTGAAACAAGCCGGCGGAAAACAGGACCAGTACGCCGCGGCATTCGGAGGGTTCAACTTCATGGAGTTTTACGCCGGCGACAAGGTTATTGTGAATCCGTTGCGTATCCGTAACGAGACGATAAATGAACTGTCTAACAATCTGCTGCTGTATTACACGAATACAGGCCGCAATTCGGGCGATATAATAGAGAAACAGCAAAAAAATGTAAAAGAACAAAAGACAAAGTCCATAGAGGCAATGCACAGGTTAAAGGATCAGGCATACGAGATAAAGGAAGCCGTTCTCAAAAACAACCTGGATGAAATAGGGCATATCCTGCATCGCGGATGGACTTGTAAAAAGGAAATGGCAGACGGTATTTCCACCCCTTTGTTTGAAGAAATATATAATATGGCAATAAACGCCGGAGCGTCGGGAGGCAAAATATCCGGAGCGGGAGGCGGAGGATATGTATTCTTTTATTGTCCGGATAATACAGGATTTGCCGTGTCCAGGGCATTGGAAAGCCTTGGCGGGAGGATACAACAATATTCTTTTACTAAAAAAGGGCTGGAGACCTGGCATACAAGATAAACGGAATGAAAGTGGCAGTTCTTATACGTGTTTACGACAGGGTGGAGGATTTGAAATATAACCTCCGGATCATCTCCGACACGTGGAACGAAAACGATTACTACATTATTGTCGTCAGCAACGGCCGAAAGAACGGGTATGAAGTCCTGCCCGAATCCATTCCATATATTGACAAACTGGTAATTCTGGAAGAGAATGCCGGACACAGGAAAGGCAATTCCCAATTGCTGAAAGAAGGCGCGAAATACATTCCCGGAGACTGTCGCTACACTTTGATCCTTGAGGCCGACACATGGGTGTATGGAGACAGTATATTATCCGGATATATAAAGTTATTGTCCGAAGATCCGCAAGCTGTATGGGCCAGCGCCGACTGGTACGACAAGTATTACGCTTTGGCCATGGATTTTGCAATCATAAAATCCGAATATATAAAAAATACCCCCGGAATATTTGATTTCGAGCTTTTTCCGGAGTGTCATATCGCAAATTTTTTGCGCGATACGAATGCCGGATTTATATGGATAAAAGAGAATATGCCGGTACATGTGCCCGGCTATGTCCGATACGGCTACCCTTACGTGCCTAATATCAAGGAGGGCCGTTTCCAGGTATTCCCCGGATCCGGAATGGCGACTCATCATACAGAGTTCCTGAAAGGAGGTATGGAGCAAAAAAAACGTTATTTTAATATTCTGGCCGATACGGATTATTTTCCGCAGGTTAAATCCGGGAACAAGGCATGGAACCGTTTTAAAATGAAGTTTTGGATAGGATTGAGCAAATGTTTTATAAAACGCAGCTGGTATAGTAAAAAAAAATATAAAGTAATAGAGTAAAAGAGATTTTCCGGAATTTATGGTGTTTTCCACATATATATTCACCTTTGTCTTTTTGCCGCTGGTATTGATTCTGTATTTCGGCATGTCGCGCCATGTGTCGCGGAAGACGCAACACCTGTTTCTGGTACTGGCTTCGCTGGTATTTTACGGGTACAACCATATTTCTTACGTATGGTTGATCCTTGTCTCCATATCGGTTAATTACATAATGGCCACAGGGATGCAACATGCGACAAAACCTGTTTGGAAGAAAACCTGTTTTGTTGCAGGAGTCCTGTTTAATATTTATTTACTCGGGTATTACAAATATTACAATTTCTTCCTGGACAATATCGATACGGTATTCGATACGCATTTTGTACTCAAACAGATCATATTGCCTCTTGGCATTAGCTTTTTCACATTCCAGCAAATAGCTTGTCTTATCGGCATAAACAAGAAACAGGAAAAAGCGCCGGGAGTGTTGGATTATGTCCTTTTCATCACTTTTTTTCCTCAATTGGTAGCGGGGCCTATTGTTTTCTCTCAAGATGTAATGTCCCAATATCAGGATGACAGGAATCGTTTTTTCAATACGGACAATTTCACCAAAGGCCTTTTTATATTTATAATCGGACTATTCAAAAAAGCGGTAATAGCCAATACTTTGAGCATTTTTTCCACAAATACTTTTTTCGACCCCGACGCCTTGTCCTTTGGCGCCGCATGGCTGGGTTCTCTGGCTTATACATTCCAGCTGTTTTTCGACTTTAGCGGATACTCCGACATGGCTATGGGTTTGGGCAAAATGTTTAATATAGATCTGCCCGTCAACTTTTATTCTCCCTACAAATCGAAGAGTATCACGGAGTTCTGGAAACGCTGGCACATAACGCTCGGACGTTCGCTGTTTGTACTTGTCTACATTCCGCTCGGAGGTAACAGGAAAGGGTATGTGCGAACCTGCTTCAACCTTTTCGCCGTATTCTTTGTAAGCGGCCTTTGGCATGGAGCGGCGTGGACGTTTATTTTGTGGGGTTCATTGCACGGGCTTGTCCGCGTGTTCGAAAAGATATTTGACAGGCAATTGAACAAAGTCCCTGATTTGACAAGGATTTTCTTTACATTCCTGTTTGTAAGCTCGACTTTGGTTTTGTTTCGTTCGTGGACGGTTGGCGACGCTCTGATAATGCTGAAAACAATGTATGTCCCCGATACAATATCATTTGCCGGGATTTCGCATCTGGCCTTCAATACCACATTGGCCTACCCGGATATTATGCAGACCGCGTTTGTCATTGCAGTCCTTCTGATAACGGCCTGTCTGGTCTTTCTGTATCCGAAAAACAGTATCGATTTGTATAATGAATTTAAACCGAAACCAAGAATAGCCATCATGTCGGCTATTATGTTTTCGATAGCCGTAATTCATTTTTCCAGAGAGGAAGTTTTTATCTATTTTAATTTTTAGCGAATTATGAATTCCCCGGACAAAAAATACGCATCGAAAAATTTTCTCTCGACATTCGCCATATCGGCGATTGTTGCGCTGTTCCTGATTGGAGGGACTTGCTATATTGTTGACCCTTTCTTCCAGTTCAGGGTCAATACCAGGTCCCGTTATATATTAAATCCCCGGTTTGTGAACGGAGGGCTGGCGAAAAATTATGAATACAATACGGCTATTATTGGCTCGTCCATGATACAGAGCTTCGATATTTCTACCTTGCGCAACAGTTATGAAGGGATGAAGCCGGTTAAATTATCCTCCGGAGGCATGAACCTGGCGGAAATGATATTGTTATATTCCCTGGCGACCGAAAAAGGTGCAAAGAATATAATAATGAATGTGGATATGCCTTTTTTCAATCAGTCCGGAGTAGTGTCCCGTTACCCGGATCATCTTTACACAAACGGATTTTTTAATAAATTGAAGTATTTGTATAGCTACGAGGCGCAGGTACAATATATTCCCGCAAACCTGGGCCTGGAATTATATTTCAAGATCAAAGACGGGGATCTTCCGGATATATATAAAATGAAAACGGATATCGACCGGATAGGCGCCGATGCAAAGACATATAACGCCGAATTTGTAAAGAATTATTATCTGGCGGGAAACAGCGTATTATACCAGCATCCTGACAGTATGGAAGAAAGAATGGATAAAAGCTTGAATTCTTTTATCGCCAATCTGGAAATAGACAGGCACAAAGATGTGAATTACACATTTATGTTTCCGTCATATTCGGCGCTCTATTGGTTTCATACACGCAAACATAATTATTACAATGAATTTCTGGGTTTTGTGGCCAAGTTTACACGTATGGTGGAAAAATATGACAATGCAAGGGTGATATCGTTTCTCGATTTGGATGAGATCACCGACCTGAACTATTATGGAGATGTGACTCATTTTGGTCCGGCTCTGTCCGATACCATAATGAAGAATATGTTTAACCCCGGGTATGAAATCAATTCCTCGAATGTGGACGCTATGGCGCACAGAGTGGATAGTCTTGTGGATTCATTCATTGAAAAGAACAGGGACTGGTTACCCGAATAGAAGTATATGTTTGTAGTAAACGGGAGATATCTGACACAAAAGGCCACAGGCGTTCACCGCTATGCATTTGAGATATGCAACAGACTGCATGAGATGGGAGCGGATTTTCGCGTCGCTACTCCACAGGAAATACATCCCGATTACAAGTTCGGTTTCAGAACAGTAAAGTGCGGCTGTCTGAAAGCTCATTTGTGGGAACAAATATCGCTGCCCCGTTATTTGAAAAATACAGGCAACCCCTTGCTTGTCAGTTTTAGCGGTTGCGGGCCATTGTCTTACAGTAACCAGATAATGACCATCCATGATGTTTCACATGAGCGCTATCCCGAATGGTTCTCTAAAAATTATTACCGTTTTTATCATTTTATGATGCCCCGCACAGGCAAAATGGCTCATGCGGTATTGACAGTGAGTGAATTTTCGAAAAGCGAGATTGTGGATACATTGGGAATAGACGCCAACAAGATACATGTAATACACAGCAATGCGCCGTTTCGTAACAAGCCTGCACGGGAGGAGATCCTGGCCTGTAAACCCGGCCCGCCGGGAGAAAAATACATCATAGCCGTATCGTCTATGGATCCCCGTAAAAACTTCAGCCGGCTGGTAGAGGCATTTAATAAAATAGATGATAAATCCGTTAAACTATATATCGTTGGCATGCCGTTTAAGGCATTCAATACGCCCGATTTGAAAAAGTTGACAGGGAACAATATTCATCTTCCCGGTTACATCCCTGACAATCAGCTGCAAAAAATGTACCGGAATGCCTTGCTGTCTGTTTACCCGTCTTTGTATGAAGGCTTCGGTCTCCCGCCATTGGAGGCAATGACATGCGGTTGTCCTGTTATCTGTTCCGATATTCCCGCTTTGCGCGAGGTCAGCGAAAGCGCCGCATTGTATGTAGACCCGTATGATGTGAAAGATATGACGGCAAAAATAAATCTATTATTGAAAGAAGAGGATTTAAGACAAACATTGCGGCTAAAAGGAATGGAACAAATAAAAAAATATTCGTGGGACAGATCAGCCGGACAAGTTTACGAGCTTGTGCAGAAATATATGCGGTGATCCCAAAATGTTCAGCGCCGTTAAATCCCCTGCGACGAAAAAAAAACGGAACGTAACTGTTTAGTATACGCTCCGTTTTTTTGATTGTTTTATTTTAAAGCTGCCTGCTACCGATAATGACCCGACTGAAGTTTTTTACCCGTTTCGATGACATCAGGATTCATTCATTTCCTGCCTCGCTACTATTCTTTGACACAACGGACGAACTGGCCGAGCGTTCGATCGTCGTTGGAGTCAAGGGATAAGGAAGAACCGAAGTCTGGTCCCCACGCGGTCGAACTACCGGACGGCGAGGAAGACCAAGGGAAGGGGCCGATGCCTACGTTGTCCAGCGTGCCAGCGTAACGGGTCCCGACAGCGGGAAAGAAAGGATTGATCGAACCGGAGGGATTCCCGCCGGTCTTGGTACGGCCAGAAGTTATGGTACCGGTTCCTGCCGAATTGAGTCCCGATACGGAACCCGACGTCCATCCGGAATAATTTCCGGAAGTGCCGAATTCACCTTTGGTCGGCATGCGCCACCTTGTTCCCGTTAACAATCCCGGAGCGGCGCCGGTCTCGGTCAGGTACCGGCAAATATCGCCCCTCCTGTTTGCAACGTTTGCAGGAGTGGTTATTTCGTAAAGAATCGCCCTGTTTGAGGCATTTATATTGCCAACATAATTGGCGTCGGCATATGGAATGGCGTCCCAGGCAGCGTAGCCGGCGGCATAGGCAGTGGGATTTGTCCATGTACTGTTGGTTGGAGTAGCGGAATCATAGTCAGGGATGTATACCCTGTTAGTGTTGGCGGAACTGTTCGGCCAGCTTGAGACGGTCGCCGGATCCAATCCGACAAGGCTTCCCCATTTAAAGAGAACGCCCTGATAATTCTGATGGGTGGTAGCTTCGTCGAAGGTCAGCCTTTGATTTGTATTGTCCCAGTAGATATTACTGCCCGCCCAACCCTTGTGTGTTGATGGCGTGCTTTGTCCTCCGGGCAGCTTAATTATCCGCTCTTCCGTCTCAAACTCGCTGGTTGGACTGAAGAACTCAAGGATGGCGGTAGAGATTGAACCGGTATACATTGACGTATTGTTTTTAAGCGTAAAAGTGAAAGTCTCGTCATTGCCCGTGCCCGTCCCGGATGCGGTAAAGGTCTGGATAATGGCGTCCGGGTCGCTTTTGACATTAACGCACCACGGATAGGAAGATCTCACCTTCGGGGGAGTGGCTACATTGCCGTTAGCCGGATATGAAGCTAGAAACCCGCTAACCTCGAACCCGACGCCTTTCTGTCTGACGGTTATTTTTTTCTCCAGCCGGCCCGAAGTAACGGTGATAGTGGCGGATCGCTCGCTATTGCCGGGATTGGCAGTCACGGAAAGTGTATGGGTATTCGCAGGGCCGCTGTAAGTACCGACGCCGGGAGAAGGCAGGATTGTCAACCAGGCGGCATCGGCGGTACCCGGGTTCGGCAATACGGATA
>JAISSD010000204.1 GCA_031273295.1 Prevotella sp. | reverse complement strand
AAAATTAACTGTAATCCGGCATATATCCAACTGTTTTATAAACTTTTTTTTCGAGTTAACTTGCATTTGTTCAGTCGATAATATGGAAAGGCTTAATTAAACGACATTGAATGAAGAATTAAGAATTAAGAATGAAGAATTAAGAATGAAAAATGGAGAATTAAGAATTAAGAATGGAGTCTGCCGTCGCGACAGTCTTTTTATCGATATTATCGAACAGAGATTTGGCTCCGCCGATTTTGGCTCCGCCGATTTTCAATTCAATTCATTTATTTCTCATGCCTGAATCAAATGAATGAAAATATATCCGTGTTCTTTAAACGCAAAAAACAGGTAGAGAGGCTTTCATCTCCCTACCTGTTTTGCCTTATAACTATCTATTAATCAATACCTGTTTCTATTGTAATCGCCGCCGTTACTCCTTTCTGTCTTGGGACGAGCTACGGCTACGCCGATTGTTTTCTCGTCAAAATCAGTTTCATTCAATTTTTCGATGGCATTTTGTCCTTCTGTGTCATTAGACATTTCAACAAAGCCAAAGCCACGGGATCTTCCGGTTTCTCTGTCTGTGATGATCTTGGCGGAGGTTACTACTCCATATCCCGTAAATAATTCTTGTAAACTTTCGCTTGTTGTGCGAAAGTTTAGATTCGATACATAAATGTTCATTTGTTTTCTTGATTAAAATTATTATAGTCCATTCTTATTGGCAAGAATGATCCGTTGGAATTATTTTTTGGACTTGTGTAATTTGATGTAATTTGCCACACGCGCATCTCTTTCTGCTTGTGACAGATGTGCAGGCAGTTCAATTACAGTCCTGTCATTGATTGTTACAAGAACGACGTCTCCTGCCTTCTTTTTTATTTCTTTTAGCGTCAATTCCGCCTGTTGATTTATCGAAGTTCTTTCCGAGCGGGTAATTTCCCCTTCTTTTTTGTTGCCCGGAGAATTTTGCTTTGTTGTCATAGTTATTCTTATAAAAAAATATTCAATACTGTTTTACTTGCGTCGCTCCTTTTTCGGCTATGGCAAATTCCAGTTTCAGGATAGCTATAATTTCCCTCACGCTACTTATTTTTTGCGCTAAATGGGCATTTGCACCCGCAAAGGCATAGCCTTTGTTCATATTTCCTTTGGCGGCATTGAATAAAGCTTTCATTATACAATAGGGGCTTTTGGAATAGTCGCAGGATTTTATGCAGTGTACAGGACAATGCTTGGGAATTTCCAGTCCAAGTGCAACCCGCCTCAGAAATTCTCCTTTAATAGCGCGACCGGGCATACCTACCGGACTGTTAATGATCAGAAGATCATCCTTCCGGGCAGTGATGTAAACCTGTTTGAAAGATTCGGAGGCGTCACATTCATCGGTGGTGACGAATATAGAGCCCATTTGTACGGCAGACGCTCCTATTTCAATGAAACGGCGCATCTCGTCTCCCGAAGATATTCCTCCTGCCGCTATAACCGGTATTGTCTTTATTTCTTTGTATAAAGCTACGGTTTTTACAACCTCGGGGATTATTTTTTCCAAAGAGTATGATTCGTCATCGATTTGCTCCTTTTTGAACCCTAGATGTCCTCCGGCTTTTGGCCCTTCTACAACAATAGCATCCGGCAAATAATTATAATTGTTATACCATTTATCGCAAATGATCTTTGCCGCACGCGCCGACGAAACGATTGGCGCTAACTTCGTTTTGCTATCGGGCGTCCTGAATGAAGGCAAGTCCAGCGGAAGGCCGGCTCCCGAAAAGATTATATCCGCTTTTTCGGATATCGCCGTGCGTGCCATATCGGCAAAATTGGACAGGGCAACCATTATATTTACGCCTATCATCCCTTTTGTTTTTTCTCTGGCAAGGCGTAACTCTTCTTTCAATCCCCAAATGCAATTTTGAAGAAAACTGCCATGCCCTTTATGAATGAGTCCCAAGCCTGCACTTGATATGACTCCGATCCCGCCTTCGTTTGCAACAGCCGAAGCCAGCCCCGAAAGAGATATGCCAACCCCCATTCCTCCTTGAATAACAGGCAACTTAACCTCCCTGTCGCCTATAAAAAAAGATTTCATCATGTTTATAAAAATGTGTCGTGATAAATGTACTGCACACTCTCGCGACTTATTAATATTATAAACAAGAAAGTTGATTTTGATGTCGATTTTGACGATGGGAAGACCTGCTAAAGGCAGAGCAAAACATTGCAAAGATGGATATACAAGATAAACTCGATTGTTCACACTGTGAAGATACGATAATAAACCGGACTGTTTATCAAATTCTTGTAATTATTTTCAATAAATAGTTGCGATGATGGAATTACCTGCATCAGAAATTCATACAAAGCCTTGCCAGCAGGTAAGATACCGTTGATTCCGCTCCCTGGTTCAAATTGATATTGTGCTCTTCCAGTCCGTCATAACAGCCTCCTGTTGCCGGATTGTAAATGATCTGGCGAAGGTGGTTGTTCCCTAAAAACCAACTGAATGCAATTTTTTGTTTATCCAGGTATTCTTCTTTTCCGGATACCGAATAGAAAGCAGACAATGCCATTATCGTACCGGCTATATCTACCGGTTGTTCTCCATATTCTTTTCTGCCGGTTCTTTTCTGAAGCCAGCCCTGGTTGGAGATAACTTTTATCTGTTCTTTCGTGAATATATTTTCAAGCAGGAAATGAAAAGATTCTTCGGCTATTTCCCTGTATGCTTCGTCCTTTGTTACCAGATATGCATATAGCAGGCTTTCGGAAAGGATGGCGTTATCATACGTCAGGTAAGCTTCAAACCAATGCCAGTCACTTTCACGGCTTTGCCGGTAGCAATATGCCAAACGTCCGGCCAGATCGGTGACAAGATCTTTTACTTCCTCTGCCGGAAACGACCGGTGAAAATAATACAAGCCTTTTATTGTAAAGGCAATGCTTCGGGGCGATTTCATAGACCGGATCATATCGAACGTTTGCTCGAACGTTTTAATCGCATCGTCAGTCCATACATCCGGAAACTTTCCCCTCTTTGAAATAAAATAGCCCAAAGCGAAAATAGCCCGGGCATTACTGTCTTCCAATCCTGCTTCATCGTTTTGAGAAGTGAAAGCAAGGTCTTTATCTACATAATTCAAAAAAGAACCATCCGGCTGTTGGCAATACCGGATAAAATCCAAATACTTCTTGATATATTTCTCGCATGATATGTCTTTTACTGCAATGTATGCGCTGCATAATGCAATAAGCGCACGTGCGTTATCGTCCAGCGTATAACCGCTTCGAATGTCGGGACGGTTACCTTTTGAGAATTGGATCATTGCAAAAGAGCGGCTCATTCGCTTGATGTGGTTTACATTGACCGGAGGTAAAAAATAGACAGGCGCTTCCTTGTCTTCCAATTCCCGGTTAAATAAACGGATATAACCGATTGCTATGTTTTCCCATGCCGTAGCCGCTGTTTTCTGCAATCCGGCAATCCTCATTCTGGAGCGCAATTTCTCGCTGCCAAGCAGTTTGTTTGTCGCTTTTGCCAATTGAATGGAATCCTTAAAATCGAAGATCACCCCTGAATTATCTTTCGACAGCAGCTCCAGCGCATGCGGTATCGGCGTGGCAATGATAGGGCAACCGCAACTCAAAGCATATACAAAAGTACCGCTTACTGCCTGATTCGGATCAGCGGAAGTAAACAAATACACGTCCGTAAGTTGTAAATACTCCAACAAAACAGGAAGGTCGAGATAGAGGTTCACAAATCTTACATGCTCTGTCAATTCCAGTTTGACGATTCTGGCTTTCAGCATTTTGCGATACGCTTCGCCGGCGGTTTCGAGTATGGTCGGATGCGTCTTGCCGATAATCAAAAACAATACGGTCGGGTTCTCCTTTACAATGGCAGGCAATGCTTCCAAAGTAGTTTCGATACTTTTCCCCGGGCTTAACAGGCTAAAGGTAGCAAGAATGCGCCGTCCGGTAACTTTGTATTTCTCTTTCAGTCTTTTTTTGTCTTTGTGCGATACCAGATGAGTTCCGTGTGGAATGACATTTATTTTGGACTCTTCAATATCATAGTCCTTCCGTAATATTTCCGCCGAAGTATGCGTCATCACAACCACTGCTGAACAATATCCGGCAAGTTGTCCGAGATATCTCTTCCGGATCAATGACGGATGTGGCAATACCGTATGAAAGACAAGAATAACCGGCTTCTTGATCGAGGCTGTAAATTCCAAAAACGCTTTTTCATGTTCAGCGAATAATCCGAATTCATGCTGGACAAGCGCCAGTTCTATATCCGTATCCCCGTTTATTTTTTGTGCCGTTTGTAGAAAGTCGCAGGCATTCGAGGCGTCCAGTATGTATTTAACTTTATTATTATATGTATGCTGTTCATTTTGCGATGCCAAAGCGCATATTTTTACAGTAAAAGAATGACCGAACTTTGTTTCAATGGCGCATATCAGGTCGTTCGAGAAAGTGGCAATGCCGCATTCCCGTGGTGGATAAGTAGTTATGCAGAGTATTTCTTTCACTTTTTATATAGCATTAATTCGTTTACCAATTCACGAAGCGAAACCGACGCACAAGCAATGCACTTGTCTGCCGCACCGTAGTAAATATACAGTCTGCCGTCAAAAACGGTCGCGCCGGTGGGAAAGCATACTTTATTAACAACGCCGCCGAGTTCATAATCTGTTTCAGGACTGAACAAGGGATACGGAAGCCGTGCTATCTCGATTTGAGGGTTTTCCAAATCAAGCAACGCTACCGACGCCGTATAAACATATCCTTCCGGCGTATCGCACACGCTGTGATAGATCATTAGCCAACCTTCGGGCGTTTCTATTGGCGGACATCCGGCTCCGATATAACTTGATTCATGCTCGTGCCGGGCTTCAAACATGATATGGCTGGTGAAATCCAGGAAATAGTTTATCCAGAAGTCATAAGTCAGTTCGTCAAGACTGTCTATGCTTACCAGTTGAATGTCCGGTTTGATGCGATGCATAAAACAGAGTTTCCCGTTTATCCTGCGCGGGAAAAAGACAAGATTCTTGTCCGTCAGATAAACCGGTTTTCCCGATTCTGTCCGGGATTCTCTTTTATTGTAACTTCGAAAATACTTGCCCGTATGTTCATCAGCCGGGTGGAATAATTCTTTGAACCGGGCATAGGTGAATTTCGAGGTTATAATTCCCTTTTTTGTGAAATGCTTCAGGTCGGTAGACGTAGCCAGTGCGCCTATCGCATTGATCCCGTTATAGGCTGTGTAAGTCATATAATAGACGCCGTCGATCTTTACGATCCGCGGGTCTTCCACACCCTGGCTTTCGTATTCGAATTCCGGATGCATGAAAGATACTTTGTCCCGTTGTACCACTTCGAGCGGCCCTTCCAAACGGCAATAACCTATCGTGGAATGGTTTCCTTCGCGGACTGCGCGATAGAAAAGATGAACCGTTTCGCCTTCGGCAATGACGGCAGGATTCATTACGCCTTCATTTTCAAAAGTCAGGTTTGTTTTTTCGAGAATTATGCCTTCCCGTTGTATGTCTATCATTTTACATCCGGATCTTTGTTTTGTTTACTCAGTTTATTGCGCTGGTATTCCGACGGAACTTTGGCTTTCCCGCCTGTCGCTTTTTCTTTTTTCTGTTCCTTTTTCTGTTCTTTTCCTTTCATTGGTCTGTTTTATCAAAAATTTCTATAACTTGTCAAAGGTAGGGCGAGAGCAAAAGGATCCGGTAGGACTTTGGGGCTTATTTCCGGTACTTTCCTGAAAAGCAGGACGGAGTTATGCCGGTTTTCTTTTTAAAGATACGGGCGAAGTAAGAAGCGTCTTCGAAAGCTAACCTGTAAGCAATATCGCTGATATTCAGACGACTGTAGATCAAAAGGCGTTTGGCTTCCGCTATTTTAAGATGAAGCAGGAACTGTTTGGCGGAACTTCCGCTAAAGTTCCGGCATATCTCGTTCAGGGAGGCGAGCGATATCTGTAAAGTATCTGCATACTGATCCATTGAGTGGATCTCCAGATTATTCGTGAAAACAAGGTCTTTAAATTCCCGGAAAAGCGTATTCACTCCTCCCGGGTCAAAGTTCCCGTCATTGATCTGGCCGGCAATCAAAGAATAGAAATACAACAGGTCTATTTCAATATCGGCATCCGGTTTTTTGCAAAGGATATTCTTGATAACCATCTCTAACAAAGGAATATTGTCAATGGAAACATCTACGTAAGGAGACGAAAAATCAATGCCTAACTGCGCCGCTACTACTTTATCGAATACCAGCATATATCCTTCAACATTTCTGTGATACGTCCAGTTGTGTATTTGTTGCGGAGAAGTCAAAAACAGCCTGTTTGAAAGGATTTCATGTTCTGCAAGATCAACTACGTTAAATCCGTGTCCGCTTGTAAACCAGATGATGGAATAGAAATTACATTTATGAGGCCATACCAGGCGGGATTGATCTGTTTTTTCAAACGGACAAACATACAGCAAGATCTGCTCGGGCAGCTCCGGAAAGATATCCGAAATGGAATATTCTTTTAACATGATGCTTGTAAGGTACGAATAAATTTTGGTTCGGTCATTATACTTCACGCGTCATACTTTTGTGCAGAATACATTATATATACGGAATTCATATACTCATACGTTTTTTACCATATACCATCCATGCACAAAACCATGCCGTGCACGGATATATTGGGGGAATGCAAAACTCACCGTCTGTGATCTGCGTTTATCCGTTCAATCCGCGTCATCTGCGTGCAAAAACAGCGTTCCGGCCAAATGGAACGGGCGCTTTGGCTCCGCCGATTTTGACTGCGTCGATTTTGGCTCCGCCGATTTTCAATTCAATTCAATTCAAATTGTCGTTTTTCAAACAGTTGTTGTTTTAACACAAAGGGCGCAAGGTGTAACACAAAGGGCGCAAAGCATTTCCTTTGCATCCTTTGCGTTAAAAACTGCCTGCGGTGATATTTTTTGAACGAAGTTTTGAAAGTCTTTTTTACATCCCTGTATGCGCCTTTTACAAAACCGTCGTGATATATATATAAAACAGCCTCTTTGTCCGGTTTCCGTATCGAATTCCGATAATTGAATATAAAATGGCGGAAATACGCAATGGCTTATCTGGTCGGGTTCCATACATTTGTTGGACAAAGAGTACTATATCGCAGGGCGACCAAACAATGGTAAATAATGTGCAAAAACAACATCACATACTCCATGAAACGAAGCATGATTTTTGTCAAATCGCCAAAGTCCGGGATAATAAAAATCATGCAAGTTCCATATGTCAATTGAAACAAAATTATTATCATATGAATAAAACAATATCGGCAACAGGATCAGTACATCGAAAAACGTTTACCCGTTTCTTCGGACAGGGCGTTTCTTCGCTGTTCTTTCGGGCTTGTATTCCGAAAGTCAATATTATTCGGCCTGGTGCTCCATATAGGCAGATTGCAAGCGGCGATATAAAAAGCGGCCTCTTTGTCCGGTTTCCGTATCGAATTCCGATAATTGAATATAGAAAGGCGGAAATACGTAACCGATTATCCGGGCAAACAAAATACCT
>JAISSD010000201.1 GCA_031273295.1 Prevotella sp. | reverse complement strand
AAGTCGTTCACATCGAAAATTACCGATCTGTCGCTGGCTTCCGTCCAGGATGCCGATTTCCTTGCCTTCAACACACCGTCCGAATCCTCGAACATGTAAATCGTAACGTCGTTAATCGCCGCTTCGTCGCCGACCGCATCCACAGGGCTGTTTTCATCTGTGGTTGCACCTGCATAGGTCACGCTTCGACCGGGAGCGGGAAAACTGAAGGTCAAAGTCCCTGTCTGTCCAATTGTCTCCGGCCTGGAGACAGACTCTTCACTGCTGCAACCGGACAACAACCCGGCGGCAAGAAGAGCTACTGAAATAATCGCTTTTTTCATAAGTTTGAATTTTGTTAATGAATTTTATTGTTACAATTATCCAACAAATATATTGAATCCGGGTGGATACTTTGTTACAGATTTTCGCCTTTTTATATCCAATTATCGGAATTTGGATGAAAATCGAACAAAGAGGGTGTGTGTTTATGCCTGTGATATCATCCAAGCCTGGCTGGTCTTCTCTTCAAGGCAATTTAAGGAAATTAAAGAATTTAAGGAGTTTAAGGAAAATGAGGAAGCTGAAACATCTGCCCAAACCGGCGCACGTCATTCCAACTGAAAGGAGGAAGCTGCCAGCCAACCGCACAATCCTAACTTGTCTGCTCCCGTCCTTTCGCTCATCCTTTATGCCGGAACTGTTTGAATTGAATTGAAAATCGACGCAGTCAAAATCGGCGGAGCCAAAATCGACGTAGTCAAACGTTAGTTCGGCGGAGACAAATGCACCCTTCCGCTGATTGTTTATTGCAATCCGAAGAAAAACAGGCTATATTTGCTGTTTAATTTATTACAGGCGGATTACCGGTCTTTACAATAAGAAAACAGGTGATTACAGTACCACTGCGACAAGTGTTCTTTGATTTAATGTGACAATATGGATAAAAAATGCAAAATAAAAACCAAACCCGGAGTTTCATCAGAAGTTACGTCTGATGGAAGTGTGGTCAATAAATTCAGCAGCCCGCCAACAGGGACAGGAAACACACTTCCCGTTGGTTATATATTCAAGATTGTATTCGCGTTCGGGGATTATTGTTCTGTCCGCAGATACATTCAATCCAGAGGCTGCTTCTTTCCCGCTGCCGGGGTCCGTCGCAACAATGACGGAGCGCTGTACTACGTAGGCGCCTACGGTGATTACTGGTCTTCATCGCCAGCCGATAGTAACGCATACGACATTGATTTCGACAGTAGCTTCGCGGAACCTGGTCGCAGCAATGACACTCGGACGTACGGCTACTCCGTCCGTTGTGTTAAAGAATTTATTCCGGTTTTTTTACCGAATCAAACAAAAGTGCGCAATCATGGATGAAAGTTGTTTGCCGGAAGATCAGCTTTTCATATTGCTTTCAAATCCCGTCGGAAACAAACGACGCGTCATAGTCTATGGAATGTAAAAGCGGATAAGTCAATGACTTATCCGCTTTTGTTTATATATCAGACCGGATTGATCACATCATTCCGCCCATTCCGCCGCCCATAGGAGGCATTGGAGTCGAATTTTCTTCTTTCTTGTCTGTTATGATACATTCTGTGGTAAGGAACATGCCTGCGATAGAAGCTGCGTTTTCGAGAGCGACACGGGCTACCTTGGCAGGGTCTATTACTCCTGATGCATTCAGGTTTTCGTAAACGTCTGTACGGGCATTATATCCGAAGTCGGCTTTACCTTCACGTATTTTTTGAACTACCACAGCGCCTTCTTTACCACTGTTGACTACAATCTGGCGAAGAGGTTCTTCTATAGCGCGTTTTACGATTTCGATACCTGTGGTTTCATCTTCATTTTCGCCTTTCATGTTTTCGAGGGCGTCGATAGCACGGATGTAAGCTACACCGCCTCCTGGCACCGTACCTTCTTCGATGGCGGCACGGGTAGCGGAAAGTGCGTCGTCAACGCGGTCTTTCTTTTCTTTCATTTCCACTTCCGAAGGAGCGCCAACGTAAAGAACAGCCACGCCACCGGCCAATTTAGCAAGACGTTCCTGCAATTTTTCCCTGTCGTAGTCGGATGTGGTTTTTTCCATCTGCGCCCTGATTTGAGAAACGCGGGCTGCGATAGCGTCTTTAGCGCCTGCACCGTTTACGATAGTTGTATTGTCTTTGTTGATAGTCACTTTGTCGGCAGTACCGAGCATGTCTATAGTAGCGGCTTCCAGTTTGATACCTCTTTCTTCCGAGATAACGATACCACCGGTAAGGATAGCGATGTCTTCCAACATTTCCTTGCGGCGGTCGCCGAATCCGGGAGCTTTAACCGCAGCTATTTTCAGACCTGCGCGAAGACGGTTCACCACTAATGTAGTCAATGCTTCGGAATCAATATCTTCCGCGATGATAAGCAACGAACGGCCCGATTTAAGAGCAGCCTCCAATATTGGAAGGATGTCTTTCAATACAGAGATCTTTTTGTCGTAAATCAAGATGTATGGATTTTCAAGGTCGGCTTCCATTTTCTCCGTATCGGTCACAAAGTAAGGAGAAATATAACCTCTGTCAAATTGCATGCCTTCTACTACGTCAACGTAAGTTTCAGTGCCTTTTGCTTCTTCAACTGTGATCACGCCTTCTTTTTTCACTTTACCCATAGCCTCTGCAATCAGTTTACCGATAGTTTCGTCTCCGTTTGCGGATATTTTAGCTACATGTTCTATTTTTTGCAAGTCGTCGCCGACAGCTATAGACTGTTTTTTGATATCTTCCACAACTTTAGCGACGGCCTTATCGATACCCCGTTTCAAATCCATAGGATTCGCTCCCGCTGTGACGTTTTTAAGGCCTACGCTAACGATTGACTGCGCCAATACTGTGGCAGTAGTTGTTCCGTCGCCGGCATCGTCGTTTGTCTTGGAAGCCACTTCTTTTACAAGTTGCGCGCCTATGTTCTGAAACGGTTCTTCCAGTTCAATTTCTTTAGCGACAGTCACACCGTCTTTGGTAATGTGAGGCGCGCCGAACTTTTTGTCAAGAATAACATTACGGCCTTTAGGTCCAAGCGTTACTTTCACTGCATTAGCCAATGCATCAACACCTTTTTTCAGCTCGTCGCGAGCGTCTATATTAAATTTGATTTCTTTTGCCATGACTTTGTTGTTTTATTAAAATTGTTCATATTAAATAATTGCTAGAATATCAGATTGGCGCATGATCAAGTAAACTTCGCCGTCAAGTTCTATTTCCGTTCCGGCATATTTACCATAAAGCACATGATCTTTGGGCTTTACAACTATTTCCTCGTCTTTTGTTCCGTTTCCAACGGCAATTACCTCGCCTTTAAGCGGTTTCTCTTTCGCAGTATCGGGAATAATGATACCGCCCACACTTTTTTCTTCGGCAGCAGCCGGCTTCACAAGCACTCTGTCTGCTAATGGTTTAATACTCATGATTCGCTAAATTTAAAATTGTTATTGTTTTAATTATTACTTTTTCTGTTTATGTATAAGCGAAATGTGTGCCAAAGTAAATTTCTGACAAAAAAGCAGGAGCGTGACAAATCAAAACTGACAAGTAGTCATTTGTTGATCTTCTCCTGCACCCTTTCAGGCAGGCAGTGCAAAACACATGCTTTACTGTGCACGGCATGGTTTTGTGCATGTAAAGTATATGGTAAAAAACCTCGTTTTCACCTCGTTTTTCCAGCAAAACAACCTCTGCAATCGAATCATATTTTCTACAGATATTATATCGTGTCCGGCATGGTTTTGTGCATGGATGGTATATGGTAAAAACCTCATTTTTACCTGATTCCAATAAACAAAACAACCTCGGTAGAGCAATGGAATCATATAGCCCCCAACCTCATTGAAAATCAGAAAGAACGTAGCGCTGCAAAGGAGATATACGAGCAAGAATACGAAAGATAACAAGGGGTTTCAACCCCTTGTCAATGCGCCGGTATGCGAACAGGCCAACGACGCGGAGCGGCTCGCAACCTGTAACTGTAAGCAGCGCTACGGAAGTCGCTTTTTTTAACAATTTGGCTGTGGAATATTAATGCTCCTCCCTGACGGTTAATCGAAGAGATTTGTTATTTTTATGCCCTCAATAACAACGGGATTCTTTTGATACAGATAGAACATATATCGAAAAGTTACGGAAAACAGGTTGCATTATCCGATGTGAGCTTCTCCATGCGTAAAGGAGAGATTGCAGGATTGTCAGGTATCAACGGGGCAGGCAAGTCTACGCTGATGAAGATATTGGCGGGCATTATTCGTCCCGACAGCGGTAAAATAAACTTTTCGGGGAAAGACCTTTTTGTAAATTCTTTGGAGATAAAGCAGCAAACCGGCTATCTTTCGGAAGATAATCCCTTGTATGAAGATATGTATGTGAAAGAATATCTCGCATACGTAGCGGATATATATAAAGCGGATAAAGGCCGTGTTTACGAAGTTATAGAACAAACAGGCCTGCAAAAAGAATACAGAAAAAAAATAAAGGACTTGTCGAAAGGGAACAGGCAACGCGTGGGTATTGCGCAGGCTTTGGTAAATGACCCCTTATTCCTTATTCTGGATGAAGCGACTTCCGGGTTGGATCCGAATCAGCGCGAGAATCTGAATAATCTGCTGGTTGGATTATCCGGAAACAAGACAATCCTGTTTTCCACCCATATATTACACGAGGTAAAGGATATCTGTTCCCGCTTCATTTTATTGGACAAGGGGAGATTAATCGCAGACAGGGAGATTACCCGGATAGATTCCGTGAAAGATATGTTCCATACATTGATAAATGAAAATAATAGCCGATAAAAACATTCCCTATCTGAAAGGAATAGCCGAACATTTCGGGAAGGTGGTCTATCTGGAAAGTTCCGCTTTTAGCCGCGACGCCATAAAAGGCGCCGATACGCTGATTGTGCGCACAGTGAACCGCTTCGATGAAGCTATACTGAAAGGCTCAAACGTGAAGCTAATTTGTTCTGCAACTATCGGATACGACCATATAGATACCGCATATTGCGATGCACACGGTATTGCATGGCGAAACGCGCCCGGTTGCAATTCCGGTTCGGTACAACAATATGTTGTTTCGTCGCTTGTTACGATTGCCCGAAAAAAAGGCTTTGATTTAAGAGACAAGTCCATTGGTATCGTAGGTGTGGGAAATGTGGGAAAGAAAGTCGCGAAAGCCTGCCGGATATTGGGAATGAAAGTCCTGTTGAACGACCCTCCAAGGCAAACAATGGAAAGCGACAACAGTTTTGTCGGTTTGAAAACAATAATGGAGGAAGCCGATATTATTACGTTTCATACACCCTTGACAAAAGCGGGAGAATATAAAACATATCATTTGGCAGATAGTCGTTTCTTCTCGTCTCTAAAAAAGAAACCTGTCATAATCAATTCGGCGCGTGGTGGAATAATCGATACTTTTGCAATCAAAGAAGCCATAAGAGAAGACAAAATATCAGGCGCAATTATCGACTGCTGGGAGAATGAGCCGCGGATCGACCTGGAATATCTTGATTTGGCGGATATCGCAACACCTCACATAGCCGGTTATTCCGCCGATGGAAAGGCGAACGCAACACGTATATCGCTGGAATCTGTCGCTGATTTTTACGGATTGGGTAAAGAACCTGTTTCGCAAATAAAAGTACCTGAACCTGAAAATACTGTCATAGATTTAACCTGTTTCAAGAAATCAGAGAATCCTGTTTTTGACGCCATATTGCAAACATACGATCCCTCCTCTGATTTCAAGCGTTTAAAAGCCTCTCCTGAGACTTTCAGGCAGTTGCGGAACGAGTATCCATTGCGTAGGGAATATTTTGCCTATACGGTTCTGAATGCATCTGAAGACGAGAAAATAGCGTTAAATGATTTAGGATTCAGGATTTAGAACGGAGCATAACGGCGCGCCAAAGGAACCGGGTTATTTAACAATAGTGTATTCCAAAACCGTACCGCTGCGGACATGCACGATCTTCAATG
Organism: Prevotella sp.; assembly: GCA_031273295.1. Lineage (GTDB taxonomy): Bacteria > Bacteroidota > Bacteroidia > Bacteroidales > Dysgonomonadaceae > Dysgonomonas. Next base: position 2,675 of record JAISSD010000201.1, on the reverse strand, counting down.
TTGTATCCGTCAACTTCAAAATTTCGTACTGCTCGAAACTGCCTTTATCATCATTCTTTCCTGTGGAAAGTCTCACTATATATTTTCCCCGGTTACTCTTTCCTACCAGTTCCGGTTGAAATTTATCCACTGTTTTATCCGACAAATAATAAGAGTCTTTCACCTCTATATCCGATTTTACTCCGTCGAAATAGGGTTTTGTTATCCATTCCCTGTCCATAAACGAACCAATCGCATAATATGTTTTTCACGGTATCTGATTCAGCCATTCCCTGTTCACAAGCTGTGATTGAAGCCAGGACTGTCCATATATATGGACAGTCCCCATGAAAAATAACAAGAAGATACCAATGAATCCAACAAGATGTTGTTTTTGAACTGTTTTCATAATTTTAATATATTAAACCCCACAGTACGGAAAATTAAAATCGAAACAAATATTACTCTTCCCATTTCCATCCCTTACGCCTGTAACGTTCTTTTTCTTCCCTTATCTGATCATCCATGGTTTGGAAAGGCATAACTTCTACCTGTCCGCTTTTGATCTTTTCTTCATAATTATCATCAAAAACAAAACCAAGCCCATTGCCAAATGAAATTCCCCAAGGTTTACCTGTAATCGCCCAAAAGTCTACTACAGCCGCATAATTACAGTTAAACCGCTCACTTTTCGGGTTATATAATATTGTTATTCGATAATAAATCTGTCCAATATATTTACTTCCCGAGCCTGTCTTTCCAGTAAATACGCTCCGCTCTATTACAGGTGGCTGATATTCCCGCCAGTAACCGGGGCCATGACGTAACACCAATTCTTTCGCTCTTTTAATTAATAACACTTCCCGTTCGGCTTTCGGCATTTTTTCCAGATCTTGGGAAAATACACCCGACACGGATAATATTAATACAAATAATAACAACAAATTTTTCATATTCATAATATTTAATCTTTATATTTCCCTCGTTCCAATCCAAAATGATATATTTTCGCAGGATCATCAATACCATGATTAAAGTAAAGATAACCATTTGTACCTGTATAATCATAAACAAAGTTCACATAATCTGTAGCCAAATAAGAAATATCAAGTCCGGATGGGCCAACAGGCCTCCTACTACTTCCACACAGGTAAGGCGGATGCGTGTGAAATGTCGCGACAGGATATTGTGCACCTTGACGGGGATCCTTCGGATCAAACCATGATATAGAAATATTAGCCTTAACCAGTGCAGAGGTACAAGGATTCTTCCGGTCCAGATTACCTACTGATCCGAATTGATAGGTATTCAATCCTGTATTCAAATAAATCGCAAATCCACGTTCGGCATACAGTCCGCTTCCATTCGATATTTTCGTTTCGGCCCAAGCTGAATTCATCTGGCTGAGAACCGTCGCGTTTGCTATAATTTCTGTATAATATGGGAACTGAATGTTTATATTTATCGTGTTGCTTGACCGGTTTGATCCATCAGCAAAAAGGACAACGGCTTTGAGTGAATAGTTTCCCGGACGATAGGCTCTTGTTGAACAGATTAATTCGGGTGTAGATTGTATCGTATAATCTTGATCAGTAGCGATGTTTTTTATTTGGTAACTGATATATGATAATGTCTTCGGCGGATTGATGACCGTCGTGATAGTATAACCTGTACCCAAAGTCATAGTTGAAGGGATATCCAAAGATATGGTTACTGCATAGGTATTGCTACCAGAACCGTAACTGTTTCCGTCACCGCCATAATAGCCGCCACTGCTGTTTCCTCCGCCTCCATTTGGAACGCCTGGATTATGAGGAAGCGATTCCGGCAGATTGTCCCAAAAATCAGGAGGAATAGTGCCGTTATCGCCACCACTGTAATTTCCAGTTACAACGGCTTCACCCAGTGTACCCCCACTCAGATTCCCGGACTGATCCTCAGGCCCGAAGATAGACTTTAAGCCCTCCCTTACCTTGTATGTCGCCTCCGGCGTCGTAAAAGCTATGGTATTTTCACCCTTTGCGGTTGCCGCCTCAAGCCTTCCGGTTATCCTGCCCTGTTCGTATTTCCATCCGTTCACGAAATTCCCGTCCAAATCATGGTATACGATCAGTCCGACAAAATAATAATCCCTGTGGAAATAGGTGTTTGTATGGATGCGGCTCTCAAAATATTTGGAATACCAGACCGACGGGATAATGGTCATCAGGAAACCCAGCTTCTCGTCTGTATTGATATTCGACAAATTATGTTTCTAACTCCGCTGCTGTTCAGCGTTTGCTGTATTACAGCTTCCTTTATGCCCGGCTTCCATGCATTGTATTTATATTCCGGCAGAAAACTTTTTTTTACAGTGATTACAACGCCAGCGTTGCGTTCCCGACCTGTCGTGTCCGTTTTTTACCAAATCATCGCTCTTGCAGGACGGACAAATTATTGTATGGTAATGCTTCATGTTTTTCCTGCAAAGATAATAATTTTCAACTAATTTGAGACATTACCAGGTTAAGCTTTTTCGTCTCCAAAAGTATATCTTTTAGTCATAAAATAATTTTTATTACCATCACAACTATCCCTTATTTTCATTTCTATTCCTATCATGTTTTTCTCTAACAATTGTATTTCAGTTAAAGAAATAGTGTCTATTCCATTCGGAATATAAAATGATACTTCCTCTATTTTCCTGGAAGCGCCAC
>JAISSD010000160.1 GCA_031273295.1 Prevotella sp. | reverse complement strand
AAGAATACGAAAGATAACAAGGGGTTGCAACCCCTTGTCTATGCGCCTGAATTTTACCGGCAAACAATTGACAGGAAAAGAGTTGAAAAACAATGGGGTAATGAGGTTGGGCGTCTGGGGTAACTCGCTGCTACTGAGGTTGTTTTATCAATAAAGTTAGGTGGAAACGAGGTTTTTGTGCTCCAAAATTTTTAACGCAAAGAATCCGCAAAATCTGCAAAGGAAATTCTTTGTGTCCTTTGTGATACACTTTGTGCCCTTTATGTTAAATGGATTTTCTTGCAGTGCAACAATTTGAATTGAATTGAATTGAATTGAAAATCGGCGGAGCCAAAATCAATGCAGTCAAACATCGGTTCGCCTGGCGCTCCGTATAGACAGATTGCAAGCGGCAATATGGAAAACGGCCTCTTTGTCCGGTTCTTTATCCGAATTCCGATAATTGAATATAAAAAGGCGGAAATCTGTAACCGATTATCCGGGCAAACAAAATACCTTTGTTACAAAATTTGGGCTCAGATTTAACCGTTGTTAACGTTCTAAAATCATATTATCTCGCATGAATAAAGCAATATCGGCAACAGGATCAGTACTTCGAAAAACGTTTATCCGTTTCTTCGGACAGGGCGCTTTTTCCCCGTTCTTTCGGCTTGGCACTCCATATAGACAGATTGCAAGCGGCGATATGGAAAACGGCCTCTTTGTCCGGTTTCCGTATCGAATTCCGATAATTGGATATAAAAAGGCGGAAATATGCAATAATTCATTCAGCCGGATTAAATGCATTTGTTGGATATGGAATATACATCCGCGGGGCATCCAAACAATAACAAATAATGCGTAAAAACAATATCACATACTCCATGCATAAAACGATATCGGCAACAGGATCAGTACATCGAAAAACGTTTGCCCGCTTCTTTGGACGGGGCGTTTTTTCGCTGTTCCGGAACTGTAATGCCGACGACACAGGACAATCGGTGGCAGGCGCCTTTTTGCGTTTTTTTCCGGCAATGCCTGTCACCCTGTTCTTCCTGTTCTCCCTGTTGCCGGTTTTATTGCCGGCACAGGGTTTTCCGGTTGCAGAAACAGGAATAAAGGGTAATGGTACAGGAATAAAGACTGTGGGGATTGGTCATATCGATCCTTACTCTCCCAAAGTCTTTTACTTTCCTTTTGGCAGTTCCGGTTTGCTAAGGGATTATGCCGACAACCGCAGGATGTTCGAGGCTTTGGATTCTCTATTGCGTACAGAAGAGATCGTTTCATCTATCGATACTGTCCAGATACTCGCCGGCTGTTCGCCTACAGGCAGCGAGGGATACGTTAAGAATTAGGAATGAAGAATGAAGAATTAGGAAATCAATGGGAAACAGACAATTTATAACGGGACCTGTCGGGACGATTGGATTTTGTGGTGTTTCACATCCCGGGATGTATCGCCCGGTAGAAATGAGCATGCACCACTGTTCTCTGCATCCTGTAGGGATACAACCGGCCATCAGTCCAAGGCTGAAAGCCTTTCATATCCCGGCCCGGCATAACATGCCGGATGAAATGAACATGCACGGCAATTACGTCCCGGAAGGACAATATAATTTGTATCCTGATTTCTTTCGGAAAATCAGCCGGAGATACATTCTACCGTGCGATGCCTTCCCGACGGAATATTGTTTTGGAATTATCCGTCCGGGAATTATCCCGGCTTATATATTATTGTTTAATTATCAATTTATTAACTTAAAAAAGAGAGTTATGATTACAAAAAGACGAAATCTCGTTTTCCGGTTTTTGCCGGGGTTGTTCTTGTCCGGACTGCTGTTGTTGTCCGGTTGTTCGCAGGATGATGTTTCCAACGTTCCTGCAGGTTCTCGCGCTATTGGTTTCCGTGCTCAGGGCGGCATGTCTTCCTTGAAGGCCACTACTTCGGGACTGGGCAATATCCAGAGTTTTGCCGTCAACGCCCATCACAGCGAGGCTGACTGGGATGCCGACAATTTCCTGCTTCACGGTACTACCGTTTACCGTGGCGAAGGCGGTAACAGCTGGAAATATTCGCCAACCGTTTACTTTCCTTCCGAAGAAAGCGGTAGTGTGGAGTTCTTCGCCTACTCTCCTTCGGGTACTGAAAGCATTATAAACGAAGGTCTCAAGAATGCGAACGGTTCGAGTCAGGAGATCACTTACAAGGTTCCCGCTCCTCTGGCATCTTCAAGCACCACATTCCAGGAGGATTTGCTGGTCGCTTGCACGCAGGTGTCTCCGGCAGGTTACACCGATCCTGTTTCCCTTCAGTTCCGCCATGCTCTTTCTCGGGTACAGGTTCGGGCAGCCAAAACTGAAGCTCTCAAGGAGATTTCGATAGTCATAACCGGATTGAAGTTGAGGAATCTGTATTCCCAGGGTACTTTGAGTTTGAGGACGGCTCTTTCCGGTTGGGGTCATAACGCTGGCCAGGCCGGTACCACAGTCTTGTGGAGTGGCCAGTCCGTCTTGGCTGATTATCCTTACCAATTGCCTGAGTCCGGTGTTTTTGTCGGTGTTGACTCCAAACTGGTCACCGGTGCAGACCAGGGGTTGTTCGTTTTGCCTCAGACAACCAAGGGAGATCCTAGCCAGAACCTTCCTGTCGACGACGTTGACAAAGAGAATGGCGAATTTGGTTTGGAGGTGAGTTATTCACTCAACGGTAGCGCCGATGATATCACTTATCTTCAGTTCAGCGACATTGCCGCCAATGATGAAGAAACGGGCGTTACTTTCGAGATCGGTCGGCAGTACATACTTGATCTGACCTTTGGCGGAGGTAGCGGCGGTTCGGGTGGAACCGGGGATATCACTTTGAAGCCGGCGATCAGCTTCGGTGATTTCCCTGAGGTTGACGGTTTGGGCGATCCTTTGGATGTTGTTGCCGCCAAGCCTGCCGTTCCTCCGTACTGGGCAGCTTCTAACATCTACTTTCGGCCTGACGACGGCGAGGGTGGTAGTGCTACTACCGGCGTTCTTACTTTCGCCGAGTCCGGTACTGCCAAGCAGAATTACCAGGGTGTTTTCTTTCAGTGGGGTAGTTTGATCGGCGTTGACCCTGTCACTGTCGGTAGCATCAACGCTGACACTTACCTGTTCATTCCCGACGACGACACTCCGGGCAAATACCATAAGGTCAAGATCGGTGAAGTCTCGGCTGCTTCCGGTATTGACAACTTCAGGGATGCTGTTACCGGTTGGACTGGCGGTGTCACTGCAACTACCGATTGGCCTTTGATTCCTCACGTTAGCGAGGCTGTTACTACCGGACGGGACTTTGATGCTCTGGCGGATTTTTCCAATTCCACCGGTTATGCTGCTTTCAAGGGTGATATATGCCGGTACCTTTCTGCTAACAGGTACGGTTACAATGCCACCGCCATACTCGAGACTACCTGGAAAATGCCAGTCAGCGATATGTTCGGCAATGACAACGCTTACGGCACCAACTACACTTGGACTGCCGGTGCTGGCACTTCCAGCAGTAACGTAGACGGCGCTCTTGCCAGCGGTCTTCATTACGTGACTTATTCTCATGCCCGCGGCGACGCACCGGAATTTCCCGCGTCAGGGTACCGTGGCACCATGGGCCCCGACCCCCTCGGCTTCCTGATCTCCGTCGGCTTCGACGGCAACTATTGGTCGTCGTCAGCCTTCAGCGGGACGCTCGCGTCCCGCTTGATCGTCGGCAGTGGCGAAGTGGGTACCGGCGCCATCCAGAGCCGGGGCGAAGGTCTGACTGTCCGATGTCTCAGAGAATAATAGCGCTATCGGCGCGTATTCGATTTATTTGATTTATTCCTTCCCTATTAGTGACAATGCGGGGAGGTTTCAATATCTCGACAGGCGAATGATTGATGAATAAAATGATGGCAGGGGCAGGAAGCAAATCAAGTTCTTCCTGCCGCGCTGTCTGAATACGAATTAAGAATTAAGATTTACAGGATTTACAGGATTGTGTCCGTAAATCTTCTAATCCTTGAATCGCGGTTCAGACTTTTCTTCGTTTTTCGGATTTTGACGGGTGTATTTGACCGGTCGTTCGCACCCTAAGGAATTATACAAAAATAAGAAAGACATTTATTCACATTCCGTCCCGTCATGGACGGAATGTGTTTGTTTTTCTGCTAATGTATCCTTTGTTTGTGAACAAATAATAAATCACTGATTATCATTTATATACTGTCCTTTCGGGACGTAATTGCCGGGTATGTTCATTTTACCCAATATGTTATATTGGGCCGGGATATGGAAGGCTTTCAGCCTTGGCCTGACGGCTATGCCCGACAAGGGTTGAAGGATGTATTCCAAAATCCCGTTTTTTAATTATTGCTGTTTTAACGCAAAGAATCCGCAAAGGATGCAAAAGAAATTCTTTGTGTCCTTTGTGTTAAATGAATTTGGCCGTTCTTTTTTTGCAGTGCGACAGTTTGAATTGAAATTCTTTGCGCCCTTTGTGTTATACCGTGCACGGCATGGTTTTGTGCATGGATGGTATATGGTAAAAACCTCATTTCCACCTAATTCCAATAAACAAAACAACCTCAGTAGAGCAATGGAATCATATAGCCCCCCAACCTCATTACTCATTGAAAATCAGAAAGAACGTAGCGCTGCAAAGGAGATATACGAGCAAGAATACGAAAGATAACAAGGGGTTGCAACCCCTTGTCTATGCGCCTGAATTTTACCGGCAAACAATTGACAGGAAAAGAGTTGAAAAACAATGGGGTA
>JAISSD010000131.1 GCA_031273295.1 Prevotella sp. | reverse complement strand
GTAAAGGCGCACACTTTCCATTCAACCCCGACAGGTGGTTGAATGGAGAATAAGATGAACAACCGCAGTCAAATCCGAAAGGACGGGAGTAGCCAGGTTAGGATTGTGCGGTTAACCGGCAGATTCCTCCTTTCAGTTGGTGGAATGACCTGCGCCGGTTTGGGCAGATATTTCAGCTTCCTTAAATTCAGAACTCCAATACCAAGGGTTTTAAATGCCTGTAAAACCGCATTTATTCTGAAATTGATCATGCCGGTATTTATGTGTTACCGCGCAAATTTGCGAATTATAAACAACTGATTATTGGCTGTCATGTATCGTAATCCGACGCGGATCATTTTGTTTGCTATTGTATTTTAATTTGCGATAGTATTGGAGTTCTGAAATTGCCCCTGTTGCGAGAATAAAATTGACGAAAGAAAAAAAGCAATATTTTCTTTTTGTTGATAATTTTTATAAATTTGTATCATCTTATTAATATTTTATGATATGGAAACACTATTGGCAATTATTTTTATCATTTTCGGGGTATTGCAGATCATACTTTTTTTCAAAGTCTGGGGGATGACGAACAATATAGAAAAAATTAAAAAACAGATATGCCCGCCACCTTCTTTAAACGGAGTTAGAAGACTTATACTTAAAGGGGAAACGGATAAAGCAAAAGAGGCGTTAACAGATGCGCTTATTTCAGATATTGAAAATTGCAATACAACAAATTGCACAAGCGTAAAAAAAATAAAAGACGTCTACAAGCTTCTATTTGATAAGTTGGGATTCGAATTTCCTGAAGAGATAGACAAGATTGTAAGTTATTCACACTATCGTTCCATATTATAACCCATTTTCTTTAGCAACCCGTTGGATTATTTTTCTTGTACCTCAAAAAAATGCTTGTTATTCCCTGCTTGAAATTTGCAGTAACTACTCAGGTACTTTATACAAGCATAAATACCTTATAATCAATCATATATAACATTAGGAGAAATCACTCATATTTGAGCGTTAATTTTATAATTTATTGATAATATGCAGTTTATAATTCTCGTCTACATTAAACATCAAAATATGAATCGAGATAAATATTTGTAAATCAATTCGTTTTGGCACCTGAGCAGTTACAATTTGCATAATTGTAACTAATTAATTGCATTTGTGACATGTATGAAAACAAGCAATAACAACACTAAACGACTTGGACGTATGAGAAAAATAGATACAACGAAATTGCATAATGCAAATAATATCCTTGAAGCCAAATATGGCAAAGAAAGTACTGCATCCGGAGACGAATTCAAAAAGGAAGCTATCGCGTACTATTACGGCGAAATACTGAAAGAAAAGCGCAAAGAATTAAAACTGACACAGGAACAACCAGGCGAAAAGACAGGATTAAAGCGTAGCTACATAGCCAAGACAGAAAAAGGTGAAACGGATGCCCAGATATCTAACTTTATCCGGATTACGCAAGCTTTAGGGTTAAAATTTTCGTTACTATGCGAAGAGACCCGAGTAGTAACGGCAAGGAATATTCTCTTTAGGTTCCTGTTTTAGGCTCATTTATTTTTTCAAAAATATTTTATCTATCTCGTGCTTTTTCGCACATTATTATATACATTTATATCATAAACAAAAAAACAGACTGTTATGATAATCATTAGTACTACAGAATTAAGAGCCGAACAAAAGAAATACCTTGATTTGGCAGAAAAACAGCAAATCGCAATCAAGCGCGGGAACAAATTAATTCACATGGTGGTAAAAGAACGGCTTATCACCGATGAAGATTTAACACGGGGTATAAGCGGCGAGGAGCTGAAAAAACGGATGCATAAACGGATAGATAAAATTTTGCCATAAACTTGCAAGACTCTGACGCCCAGTGTTTTTTTCTTTTACCCGCACCAAGGCAGGGATTTACTTTTTGTATTCATAAATGCCTGTTTGCATCCGTTTTTCTTTGTTTCCTTGTTTTTGTACATACATTTCTTCTATCCGTTTATCCAACTTGTCGAGCTTTATCAGGCGTTCAAGATTCACAAACAGTTTTCAGCATGATAGGACGAACGTACAAGAGGCCCGCTCTCCACATGGCTGAAGCCTTTAGTCAAGGCCGCTTCTTTAAACAGCCTGAACTCGTCGGGATGTATATATGAGACCACAGGCAAGTGTTTTCGCGACGGTTGCAAATATTGCCCGATGGTCAGTACCGAACAATTCGCGGCGCGAAGGTCATCCATCAATTGAAATATTTCATCTGTGGTTTCACCCAGCCCCACCATCATACCCGATTTGGATTTCAATCCGTTTTCGGCTATACGCTTCAATACCGACAGACTGACGTCGTATCTGGCTGCGCTGCGCACTTTTGGAGTAAGGCTTCTCACAGTCTCCATATTATGTGAAATAACATCCGGAGCAGCCCGGCATATCATGTCCACCAATTCGGTTTTTCCCTGAAAATCGGGTATCAACACCTCAATTGTGGTTGAGGGATTTACCTGCCGGACTTTGTCGATGGTATCCACCCAGTGCCGTGCGCCCAAATCGGACAGATCGTCCCTGTCTACCGAAGTTATTACAGCGTGTTTAAGCCCCATCAATTGTATGGATTTAGCTACATTGGCCGGTTCAACCGGATTTAATGCCAAAGGACGTCCGGTCTTCGTGTTACAAAATTTACACGAACGCGTACAGATTTCACCGCCTATCATGAATGTAGCCGTTCCCCGCCCCCAGCATTCGCCTGTATTGGGACAGCGTCCACTGGCGCAGATTGTATGCAATCCATGTGATTCCACGATATTTGAAGTCCCGGAAAAATGATCGCCGCCTCCCAACTTGATTTTTAACCAGTCCGGTTTTTTTATGTGTTCCATCTATTTTGTTAAATATGATTCTTGAAAAATAAAACAAAGATAAGCTATTTTAGTTACATGTCGACCGAAAAAAATCCAGCCTCAAAGGGAACAAGGTTTTCCGGTTGACAGGCAGACAAGACAGGATAATGGTTTTTTAATCCGGGAAACAACAATCAAAGGCGATACACATAGATCACATCTATAAAATTTGCCATATACAATCTTTTGTCAATAACAAAAGAAGACAAAACACATTACTGTCTCAATTTGCAATCTTCACTAAGCAAAATGCTATGTTTTTGTTTCAGTGCACATTTAATTGATAATCCTGATGAAATATACGGGTTATTTTGTTCTTTTTTGATAAATAAAAAAAGTATCTTTGTGCCCTGTAAAACAAAGTCTGTTAAAAAGGAAACTATGAGTTCTGATCTACATGATTTTTTGCCCGTATTGATGCAGATAGCTTTTTCTATCGTATTTGTCTTTGCCACGGTATTTGCATCGAATATGCTGGGCCCCAAACGTAAAAGCGCGCGAAAACAAGCAAATTTCGAATGTGGCCTCGACCCGACAGGCGACGCACGATCGCCTTTCCCCATAAAATATTTTTTAATCGCAATCCTGTTTGTTCTGTTCGATATGGAAATCGTATTCATGTATCCCTGGGCGGTAAACTTCAAGGCTACAGGATGGGACGGATTGTTGAAGATGGGCGGATTTATCGCATTGCTGCTTGTGGGGTATCTCTACATTGTAAAACGCAAAGCTCTGGAATGGGAAAAATAGCCGAAAGAAGATATATGTCATGATCCGAAACATGACCGGCAATCGTTGTTATTCACAATTTAGAGAGAGATTAAATCAAGTTTAAGTTTTTAACGCTAAAGAGTATGAGCAAGTCTTCCAATATAAATGCGGCGCAGGCTCCTGACGGATACGCAGGACATGGATTCTTTGCCACAAAATTCGATTACGTCATAGGCCTGGCACGGGCCAATTCCCTATGGCCCCTGCCTTTTGCCACATCCTGTTGCGGTATTGAATTTATGGCGACAATGGCTTCGACCTACGACATGGGACGCTTTGGCGCTGAACGCAACAGTTTTTCTCCACGGCAGGCCGACATGTTACTGGTAATGGGTACCATTTCGAAAAAAATGGCGCCTGTCCTCCGTCATGTATATGAACAGATGACCGAACCCAAATGGGTGATTGCTGTTGGCGCCTGCGCTTCGTCGGGCGGCATATTCGATACCTATTCGGTATTGCAGGGTATAGACAAGGTTATTCCGGTAGATGTGTATGTACCCGGATGTCCTCCCCGCCCGGAACAGATACTGGATGGCGTGATGCAATTACAGGAACTTGTAAAGCATGAATCCATCCATCGCAGAAGCTCTGACAGATACAATCAATTGCTTGAATCATATAAATTTGACTAAACCAGGTATAATGGCGCTTGAAACTACAGTTATTGAAAGCAAGATCAGTGAAAGATTCGGACCCGAAGTCCTGAACTTCAGAATGGAACACGATATTTTTACATTCGAGGCCAGGCCTGCCGTTATTAAGGACGTAATTCGTTTTATGAAGGAAGATGAAACATTACGCTTCAATTTCATGACAGACCTTTGCGGCGTACATTATCCCGACAATGATAAAAATGTCCGGTTCGCGGTAGTTTACCTGCTTCATAACTGGATTGACAATGTACGGGTAAGGATAAAAACATTCCTGAACGGAGATAAACCGGAAGTAGACTCCATGGTCGATATTTTTTTGGCGGCCAACTGGATGGAGCGCGAAACTTACGACTTCTACGGCATAATATTCAAAGGGCATCCCAATCCGGTACGCATTTTGAATGACGAAGGCATGGTTTCTTTCCCCATGCGTAAAGAATTTCCTCTCGAAGATTCGGGACGTACCGATAAAGACGACCGCTTCTTTGGCAGATATCCGAATAACTGTGAACCCGACAAAGCAAAGTAAGGAAATGACGTACCAGCCAATAAAACCCGAACATCGCTTTGCAAAAGCGGTAAGAGAACAAAAGTTCGATGACGGAAGAGACCTGAACGTATTAAACTTCGGCCCTACCCATCCCTCCACTCACGGAGTTTTCCAGAATATCCTGCTGATGGACGGCGAACGCATCCTTGACGCCGACACTACCCTCGGTTATATTCACCGCGCTTTTGAAAAAATCGCGGAACACAGGACTTTCTATCAAATCACAACCCTGACCGATCGCCTTAACTATTGCTCGTCCCCCATCAACAACATGGCGTGGTGGATGACAGTGGAAAAGACACTGGGTGTGGAAGTTCCCAAACGCGCACAATATATGCGCGTCATTGTGATGGAACTTGCCCGCATTACCGATCATCTTATCTGCAACTCTATATTGGGCGTCGATCTGGGTGCGTATACGCCTTTCCTGTATGTGATGAAATACCGCGAGCTGGCATACGAGATCTATGAGGAAATTTGCGGAGCGCGCCTCACTACCAACATGGGACGTATCGGCGGTTTCGAACGCGACTGGAGCCAAGCCGCATGGCGCAAGCTGGATGAATTCCTCGAAGGATTCCCCAAGGCATGGGAACAACTGGAAGCGCTGTTTGTCCGTAACCGCATATTTATGGACCGCATTGTAGGCGTTGGCGCAATCCCGGCAGAGAAAGCAATGAATTACGGCTTTACAGGCCCCAATCTCCGCGCTACCGGAATCGACTATGATGTACGCGTGGCAAAACCTTACAGTTCATACGAAGATTTCGACTTCATTGTGCCTGTTGGTGAATCGGGCGATACTTATGACCGCTGGTGCGTCCGCGCCGCTGAAATAAAGGAAAGCCTGAAAATTATCCGCCAGGCCCGCGACAATATGCCCGAAGGCCCGTATCACGCCGACGTGCCCGATTATTATCTTCCGCCAAAAGAAAATGTATATACGGAGATGGAGGCGCTGATTCGGCATTTCAAAATTGTGATGGGCGAAGTTCCCGTCCCTGTCGCCGAAGTGTATCATGCGGTGGAAGGGGCAAACGGCGAACTGGGCATATATCTGATCACGGACGGCGGGCGCGTGCCATACAGGGTGCATTTTCGCAGGCCGTGCTTTATTTATTATCAGGCATTCCCTGAAATGATAAAAGGCGGGCTGTTTTCGGACGCGGTGGCTACACTGTCGAGTATCAATGTGATAGCCGGGGAATTGGATGCCTGATTTGAGATGCCGCTCTGAAAATATGCCGAAATTAAATGTAAAATAAAAAAGCCGATAGCCGGCAGCTGACAACCAATATGGAATACAAACAGACAATAAATATGTCGGAGGAACTGATGGCGCGCATCCATGAATTGCTGGGGCGCTACCCTGCCGGCAAGAAAAAATCGGCGCTGCTGCCCGTTCTGCATGCGGTACAAGACGCCCATGACAACTGGTTAAGCCCGGAACTGATGGCCAAAGTAGCCGGAATACTGGAAATCAAGCCTGTCGAAGTATATGAAGTTGTCACATTCTATACGATGTTTAACCGGAAACCGGTAGCAAAATACATGTTCGAGTTTTGCCGTACCGCTTGCTGCAATCTGCGTGGCGGCGAAGACCTGCTGGACTATACCTGCCGGAAACTCGGAGTCAGACAAGGCGAAATTACCCCCGACGGCATGTTTGGCGTTGTTGGCGTGGAATGTCTCGGAGCCTGTGGTTACGGGCCGGCGCTTCAATTGGGAGACAACTATTATGAAAACCTTTCCGAAGAAAAGATAGATACCCTGATAGAAGATTGTAAACAAGGAAAGATAAACCTGTATTAATTGCGATGGCTAGAAAGATATTATTTGAGAAACTGGATATTCCCGGAATACGGGAATACGGGGTTTATCGCAAAAATGGCGGCTATACATCCGTGGAAAAAGCCCTGAAAACAATGACTCCGGACGAAGTCGTCGAACAGGTGAAGGCGTCGGGTATGCGCGGCCGCGGAGGCGCGGGTTTTCCTATGGGTATGAAATGGAGTTTTATAGACAAGAAGTCGGGAAAGCCGCGCCATTTGGTAGTAAATGCCGATGAATCGGAACCGGGTACATTCAAGGACCGGTTCCTGATGCACCATCTCCCCCACTTGCTCGTCGAAGGCGCCATCGTTTCCAGCTATGCGCTTGAAGCAAATTTGTCGTATATATATATCCGCGGAGAATACATGTGGATATTCAAGATACTGGAAAAAGCAATAAAAGAAGCATACGCCAACGGATGGCTGGGCAAAAACATACTGGGAACAGGCTATAGCCTCGACTTGTACGTACACTGTGGAGCAGGGGCGTATATCTGCGGGGAAGAAACCGCGTTGCTGGAATCGCTTGAAGGCAAACGGGGCAACCCCCGCATCAAACCTCCGTTTCCCGCGGTAAGCGGACTTTGGAACGAACCCACGGTAGTGAACAACGTGGAATCCATCTCAACTGTTTCGTGGATTGTAAACAACGGCGGAGAAGAATATGCCAAAACAGGAACGGGCAAATCGACAGGAACAAAACTGATGTCGGCTTCGGGACACATCAAAAATCCGGGAGTATATGAAATAGAACTGGGATTGACGATGGACGAATTTTTCAACTCGGATGAATATTGCGGCGGGATGATGGACAGCCGTCCGCTCAAAGCCCTTATTCCGGGCGGATGCTCCGTACCTGTTTTACCTGCCCGCTACATATTCAAAACGGCAAACGGAGAAAACCGCCTTATATCGTATGAATCGCTGGCAGACGGCGGGTTCGCCACAGGATCGGCTTTGGGTTCCGGAGGATTTATCGTTTATAACGATACCGCTTGCATCGTCCGCAATACCTGGAACTTTTCCCGTTTCTTCCATCACGAAAGTTGCGGACAATGTTCCCCGTGTCGCGAAGGTACGGGATGGATGGAAAAAATACTTCAGCGTATCGAAACAGGTTTCGGACGCGAAGAAGATATCGACCTGCTGTGGAGTATCCAAAGCCGGATAGAAGCAAATACGATCTGTCCGCTGGGCGATGCCGCATCGTGGCCTGTGGCCGCCGCGATACGCCACTTCCGCGAAGAATTCGAATATCACGTCCGTTTCCCTGAAAAAATCAAAGACAGGGATCACTTTGTGAACGAACCGATGGATAAAGTCCGGCATTTATTGAGTAAAAACGTTAGCCGCCAAGCTTTAGCCGTCAACTTAAAGGTTGGCGAAATATATGGTCATTTAAAATACTGATAGCCAAAAGCAATCAGTCAAAAGCTAAAAGAAATGAAAGTTACAGTAGATGGACATACCATAGAGGTAGAAGCCGGAACCTCCGTCTTGCAGGCAGCGCGCATAATCGGCGGCGAGTGTGTGCCTCCCGCCATGTGCTATTATTCCAAATTGAAAGACTGTGGCGGAAAATGCCGTTGTTGCCTGGTGGAAATAAGCAAAGGCAGCGAGAAAGATCCCCGTCCGATGCCGAAGCTTCAACCGGCATGCGTTACAGCCGTACAGGACGGAATGGAAGTAAAAAGCGCCACATCCGAAAGAGCGCTCGAAGCCCGCAGAGCCGTTACCGAGTTCCTGCTGATCAATCACCCTCTCGATTGTCCTGTTTGCGACAAGGCCGGAGAATGTGATTTGCAAAACCTCGCATACGGCAACAAAAACTTCAAATCACGCTATATCGAGGAAAAACGTACATTCGAACCCGAAAATATCGGACCGTATATACAACTGAACAAGAATCGCTGTATTCTGTGCTACCGTTGTGTGAAACTGGCCGAACAATTAACCCCCGAACGTGTTCATGGCGTAATCGGACGCGGTAGCCATGCGGAGATATCCGCCTGTATGGAATGCGCCATAGACAACGGTTTTTCGGGAAACATGATAGACGTATGCCCGGTGGGAGCATTGACTGACAAGACATTCCGCTTCAAATCGCGCGTATGGTTCAATAAACCGGTCAATGCGCGCCGTCATTGCGCCAACTGCTCCGGTAAAGCGACGCTTTGGATGTTTGGAAACTCCGTCCAGCGCGTAACTGCACGCAAGGACGAGTGGCGCGAAGTAGAAGAGTTTATCTGCAACGAATGCCGTTTCGAACACAAAAATGTAGAAGACTGGATTGTAGAAGGCCCCCGCAAGTTTGAAAAACTTTCGGTAATCAACGTAAACAATTATACCACTAGTCTCAAAAAGGTAAAAATAGAAACCGAAAGTCTCGTGCTCGAGGGACGGGAAGAAGACAGGCGGAAAATCAGCATGGCGGATTTTCCTTACGACAAATATGAGTTGGAGCTTATGAAAAAAACAAAAGAGCAGTTATAAGTTACAGTAAAAACAGACCCGTAACTTGTAACCCGAAGCTCGTAACCAAAAGAATATGGAAGTTGCATTTATTTTAGAGAAATTGATCCTTATCGTTCTTGTGTTTGCCGTAACAATGTTATTTGCATTGTATTCCACTTATGCAGAACGAAAAGTCGCCGGATTCCTGCAAGACCGCTACGGGCCTAACCGGGCTGGCCCGTTCGGATTGCTGCAGCCTGTTTGTGACGGAGCAAAACTGTTCTCAAAAGAAGAGTTCATGCCGGATACGCCGAACAAGATCCTCTTTGTGACGGCTCCCGCCATCGCGATGGCGGTTTCACTGTTGGGCGCGTCAGTTATTCCGTGGGCGGAAAAATTTGTCATAGCCGGATACGGCGAAGTAAAACCCTACATAGGCGATGTGAATGTGGCTGTACTTTACATTGTCGCAGTATTGTCCACAAGCGTTTACGGTACGGTTATCGGAGGCTGGGCCTCGAACAACAAATACTCGCTGATGGGAAGTATCCGCGCCGGCGCCCAGATGATCTCCTACGAAATCGCCATGGGACTTTCCATTATCGCCCTTGTGATGATGACCGGATCGCTTAGCCTCACCGCTATTACCGAGCAGCAAAGCGGCTGGCACGGCATGCAATGGAACATCATTTATCAACCTTTGACTTTCATCATCTTCCTTGTGTGCTCTTTTGCCGAATGCAACCGTACGCCTTTCGACCTCGCCGAGTGCGAGTCGGAGCTGGTTAACGGCCACCATACGGAATATTCATCATTGGGGATGGGGTTCTTTATGTTTTCCGAATATGCGAGCATGTTCTTTTCCTCGGCATTTATATCCGTCCTTTTCTTTGGAGGATACAACTATCCGGGCATAGACTGGGTGAATGAAAACTGGGGAGTGAATCCGGCAAATGCGATCGGCGTTTTAGCCCTGTTGGCAAAAATATCATTCTTCATCTTCTTTTATATGTGGGTACGCTGGACAATACCGAGATTCAGATATGATCAACTGATGAAACTGGGATGGAAAATGTTGTTCCCCCTGGCTATCGCGAATATTTTCCTTGTGGGAATAATTATTCTGATCTTTAAATAAAAAACGGGAAAACGGGATGTTATCAATAAAAGACATGTCATTATCAGGCAGGAAAACGGAAGTCGCCGATAAAAAGATGACTTTCGTCGAAAGTATCTATCTGCCTGCCATTGTTCAGGGAATGTGGATCACGATAAAACATTTCTTTAAAAAGAAAAATACAATCCAGTATCCCGAACAGCAACGCGAGTTCAGTCCCGTATATCGCGGACAGCATGTGCTGATGCGCGACGAACAGGGACGCGAACGCTGCACGGCCTGTGGTTTATGCGCGCTGGCTTGTCCTGCCGAAGCTATTACGATGATAGCGGCGGAACGGAAAAAAGGTGAAGAACAGCTTTATCGCGAAGAAAAATACGCTGCGGTATATGAAATAAATATGCTGCGCTGCATTTTTTGCGGACTGTGCGAAGAGGCTTGTCCCAAAGAAGCGATCTTTCTTGCCAAATCCGGGCGTCCGGTGAAACCGAAACCGGAAAGGAAAGATTTCATCTATGGCAAGGAAAAACTTGTAATATCGCCCGAAGAGGCGAAAGCGCGGAAGTACAGTTAAACTGTCAAGCATGCCGGCTTGCCGGTATACAATACAGTAAACTCGCAACCTGGAATATTGCTAAACTAAAAATATTATGATTACAATAATTTTTTATATTCTGGCAGCCATTACACTCGGCACGGCTATTTTGACGGTAATGTCGAAGGATCCCGTACACAGCGCGGTGTATATGATCATCTGTTTCTTTTCCGTATCAGGACATTTCCTGCTGCTGAACGCCCTGTTTCTGGCAGTGATAAATGTCGCGGTTTACGCCGGGGCGATCATGGTATTGTTGCTTTTCACCCTCATGCTGATGGATCCGGGCAAACGGCATGAGCCGAAAAAGAAAGTTATAAGCCGTGTGGCGGCTACAATGTCTTCCGGCCTGATGGGTACGGTATTACTGGCGGCATTATTAAGGTCAGCCCCTGTAATAGATACATACAAGGCCGAGGGATTGGATTATCAATCCGTGAATATTATCGGGCAGGTATTACTCGGCGAGTACCTTCTTCCGTTCGAGTTTGCTTCCATACTGTTGATAACAGCCATGATTGGAGCCGTATTGATTTCAAAAAAGGAAAAAAAAGCTTAAGCCATGCTAAATAATATATTGGAACAAGTGGGAATCGACAATTACATCTGCCTCTGCATTCTTTTGTTTACGGTAGGCGCGATTGGATTATTGTATCGTCGCAGTGCGATAGTTATGCTGATGTCGGTGGAGTTGATGCTTGCGGCGGCGAATATGCTGCTTGTCGCCTTTTCGGTGTACCATCAGGATACCGGAGGACAGGTGTTCGTAATTTTTTCGCTGGCGGCAGCGGCAGCCGAGATCGCCGTAGGACTGGCTATTCTGGTAGCCATCTACAGGAATACAGGCGCTATCGATATTGATGAATTGAAAAACTTAAAAGGATAAATCAGGATGGAAACAATATTGGTATTATTACTTCTGCTTGCTTCGTTTGCCGGTTTTTTAATCAATTTGCTTGCAGGAAAAAGATTTTTGGGAAGGACATTACCGGGTATTATCGCCACAACGGCGGTATTTGCCGGTTTTGTTGTCTCCCTCGTATTCTTCATCCGTATACTTTCCACGGGCGAAGTTGTTCATGTAAACCTTTTTGAATGGATCGCACTCGAGGAGTTCTCAACAGATCTTTCGTTCACGCTCGACCGGTTGTCTCTTGTCTGGTTACTGTTTGTGACCGGTATCGGGACGCTGATCCATATCTATTCGATAGGATATATGCGCGACGACAGAAATATAGACAGGTTCTTCGCTTATCTCAACCTCTTTGTCTTCTTCATGTCGGTACTTGTGACGGGTAGCAATCTGCTGGTTATGTTTATCGGTTGGGAAGGCGTCGGATTATGTTCTTACCTGTTGATCGGGTTTTGGTCGAGGAATCAAAAATTCAATGACGCGTCAAAAAAAGCCTTTATAATGAACCGCATAGGAGACCTGGGCTTCCTTGCGGGTATCTTCACGCTGGCCTGGTTATTTAAAACAGTGGATTTCGATACGCTGAAAGCCGCCATAGCCACGACATCAAATCCCGAAGTTTCCACATTGCTGGGAGTCGCCGCTTTTTCGCTGTTTATCGGCGCAACGGGCAAGAGCGCCCAGATACCGTTATATACATGGCTGCCCGACGCAATGGCCGGCCCCACTCCGGTATCGGCTCTGATACATGCCGCAACGATGGTAACGGCAGGCGTTTTTATGGTGACGCGACTGAATTTCCTGTTTGATGCAACGCCAGACATCCGGATGCTGATGGCCATTGTGGGGGCTGTCACGGCGCTGTTTGCCGCTTCTATAGCCATAGCGCAGACAGATATAAAGAAGACGCTGGCATACTCCACCGTATCCCAGTTAGGGTTGATGTTCCTGGCCCTGGGACTTGGGGCATATCATGTCGCCGTGTTCCATGTAATCACACATGCGTTCTTCAAGGCCTGTCTGTTTCTTGGTTCGGGTTCGGTTATCCATGCCATGGGCGGCGAACAGGATATGCGCAGGATGGGAGGACTGAAAAACGCGATGCCGGTAACTTACGCCACATTCGCCATCTCTACCCTGTCTATTTCGGGAATACCGCCATTTGCCGGATTCTTTTCGAAAGACGAGATAATGCTGACTGCTTTCGAACACAACAGGATACTCTGGGTTATAGCCGCCCTGACTTCACTGCTGACGGCATTTTATATGTTCCGCGTATTATACCTCGCTTTCTTCAAAGAATTCAGGGGCGCAAAGGAACAAAAACGCCACTTGCACGAATCGCCCAAAACAATGACCTTGCCGCTTGTGGTACTGGCTATACTGGCTTTGGCAGGCGGAGCAATAAGCCTGCCTTTCGGACTTGGCTGGCTGAATGGCTTCCTCGAACCTGTGCTTCCGAAAATTGCTGTCGCAAAGCATCCCCCGGTTGGGGAACAAATCGCGACAATGGTTATTTCTACCCTGATAGCGCTGGTCGGACTGGGGCTTGCCTGTTATAAATACATCCGGAAGCGGGAAACGCCTGTTGAAGACGACAAAAGGAAAGGATTTGCAAAAGTACTTTACAATAAATATTACATCGATGAAATATATAACGCATTGTTTGTGAAACCGCTCTATGCCCTGGCTGATTTCTTCGACAAGTATGTGGAGCAAGGTATCAAGAACATTTTCAAAACCGGCGGAGGCCTGGTGGAATCGAGTTCCCCGTATTTCAAAAGATTGCAAAACGGAAGTCTCGGATCTTATCTGTTCTTCTTTGTACTGGGTTTCAGCGCTCTGATAATCTGTTTATTTCTCGTATAAAAACAAAAAAAACATGGATATCGCCATTATATTGATCATATTGTTAGCAGGTGCGATTCTTGCTTATTTTTCAGGAAACAGATTCGCTTCGAAAGTCGCCATACTGTTCAGTGTCGCGGCCGCTGTTTTTTCCATTGCCTTATGCCTCAAGCATGGAGCGACAGGAATAAATTTCAGCGCAGGATGGATAAGCAACCCGGATATTTCATTCTCTCTCAAAGCCGACGGACTGGCTATCGCCATGATCTTGCTGACAACGGTTCTGTTACCCGTCATTATACTGGCAACCCACAACCGGGAGTTCAAAAACGAGAAACTGCTGTTCAGCCTTGTCATGTTTATGGCCTTTGCCATGACAGGGGCTTTCCTTAGCAGCGATGCGCTGCTGTACTACGTGTTCTGGGAAATGTCGCTCATCCCGGTTTATTTCATCATCATATTGTGGGGCGACGGAGAGATGGCAAAACGCCGCAAAGCCGCCATGACGTTCTTCCTGTTCACATTTGCAGGGTCGCTGTTTATGATGGCGGCCATCATATACCTGTATGTGAAAACGGGAAGTTTCCGGCTGGAAGCATTCTACAACGCCAATCTGGACAATACGGAACAGATATGGATATTCCTGGCTTTTTTCCTCGCATACGCGATAAAAATACCGGTTTTCCCGTTCCATACATGGCAAGCCAACGTTTACCGTAAAGCCCCTGCGGCGGGAACAATGCTGTTAGCCGGCCTTATGTCGAAAATGGGAGCATACAGCGTTATCCGCTGGCAATTGCCTGTAACGCCTTACGCGGCGCACGAGTTGAGGACAATCGTTCTCATCCTCTGCATTATCGGCGTAGTATACGGAGCGATAATGGCATTGAGACAGGACGACCTTAAACGTTTCATGGCTTATGCCTCCCTCTCCCATGTGGGATTTGTGGCGGCAGGAGCATACAGTCTGACTTATAACGGCCTGCAAGGCGCCATAGTACTTGTCATAGCGCACGGTTTCGGTATTGTAGGGCTGTTTTATTCGGTAGACATTATACAGAACCGAACCGGCATATTGTCGATAAGCAAACTCGGAGGAATCGCGCCCCATACACCCAAATTTACAGTCGCATTTTTCCTCGCCATATTATCCTCTATCGGGATACCGTTGACTTTTAACTTTATCGGCGAGTTTACCATCATGTACGGGCTTTACGAGGTAAATTTATGGTATGCCTTAACGATAGGAACGTCTTTATTTCTGGGCGCGTTGTTTATGTTGCGCATGTTCCAGCACGTCATGCTGGGAGAACCTTCAAAAACCCCGTTCAGGGATTTGTCAAGAACGGAAATTCTGGTATTCAGCCTGATTGTCGCCGTCCTGTTCTTTTTCGGAGTATGTGTGAAACCGGTAACAGACCTTGTATCCTCGAGTTTGGAGGAAATTGTAATGCATATTAACAGATAAAAATTTAGCCAGATATACAATGAGCGCATTGATAGCCATCTCGGGGTTAGGAATTATTTGCCTGCTGCTAGAGATTCTCGATTTAAGAAAGATCCTTGTACCGGTCACCCTCACCGGACTGATAGCCGTATTGGGAATGACTGTCGCCGAATTTTATCTGGGGGAGCCTTTCCTCGGCGCAGACCGATACAATATGACGGCGACATCCGGATTCTCTCAAGGATTTTCCATCCTGTTCATCGTTCTTGCCATCTTCATTATCACGATGATACCCGAATTCTATCGGGAGAAGCCGGCAAAGATCGCCGACTATGTAGCCTTGAAGATATTCCTGCTTGCGGGGGCCGTGGCAATGGTTTCGTTCGGTAATTTCGCCATGTTTTTCATTGGCCTCGAAACGCTTTCCATCGCGGCTTATGTATTGGCGGCAAGCGAACCCAAGAACCCGGGAAGCAACGAGGCGGGAATAAAATATTTTATCATGGGCGCGTTCGCATCCGGATTCATCCTCTTCGGCGTCGCGCTGGTATACGGGGCGACAGGTTCGTTCGACACAGGCGAAATAGCGGCCATATCAATGCTTCCGGGAACGCCTGTATGGTTCTATGCAGGCTTTGTAATGATAACTGTGGGCATGATGTTCAAGGCGTCTGTTGTTCCGTTCCACTTCTGGGCGCCGGATGTTTATGAAGGCTCCCCTACCCTTGTCACTGCCACGATGAGCGCTCTGGTAAAGGTCGCCGCTATCGGAGCTTTGTACAAGCTGACCTGCATCTTCGCGGCAGGTATGACTCCTGTTTATCAGATTGTCTTGATCGTACTGTCCATACTGACAATGACCACAGGTAACATTGCCGCGATGAAACAGACCAATATCAAACGTATGATGGCGTATTCGGGCATATCGCACACCGGATTCATGATAATGACCTTGCTGGCGACAGGCAGTTCCGCAAACACGGTATTGTATTACGCGACGGCATACAGCCTTGCCGGAATAGCCGTATTCGCTGTTATTTTGGGCGTATGCAGAGACAAAGACAATGAAGACATATCCAACTTCTATGGCCTGGTAAAACGCCAGCCCGTTCTGACAGGCGTATTGATATGCGCTTTTCTTTCGTTGAGCGGCATACCGGTCTTTGCAGGATTCTTCGCCAAGTTCTTTGTATTCGAACAAATGCTTGAAACCAATCACCTGATACCGGTTATCTTCGGGATCGTCAATTCAGTGATAGCCGTATCGTACTATCTGGGAGTAGCCAATGTAATGATTACGAAAGAAGCGGAAAGCGTCGAACAGTTAAAGGTTCCATTCGAATACAAGGCGGTGGCGGTCACAGCGATTGCACTCAATTTATTACTGGGCGTTTTCCCCGATTTAATAATGGGGCTGGCTTTGTAAGAAATAAATTGAAGAATGAAGAATGAGGAATGAAGAATTAAGAATGAAGAATGAAGAATGAGGAATGAAGAATGAAGAATTAAGAATTAAGAATTAAGAATGAGGAATGAAGAATGAGGAATTAAGAATGAGGAATGAGGAATGAAGAATCGGAAACGGCGCGAAACGAAAGGGTGCAATTAACCCTAAATTGGAGTTTTTGAATTAATAACCATGCAAGTAATTTCAGAACTCCTGACTTGGCATAGAATAAACTGTCGCATTTTTACAGCGCTTGAATATTCAATATATTTATACAAAGCATATTGCGATATTAAACCTGTCAAAATCACGACAATATCAGCTCGGGGTATTGTTTTTATAAATCATTCATTAAAAGCAATTAAAACTTTACCGCGTCAGGAGTTCTGAATTTGTTCTATATAATTGTAAATAAACAATTTCTATTTAGATATAATCGTTATTAACGAAAATAAAATTTTTAGATATTATAGTTCTATGTTTTAGCACATGGTTATTAACTTTTTTACTCCAATTTAGAATTGCGGCGTTATGCAGCCGGGGTAAAAAAAAACCGCAAAAAACAGGCAAAAGGAATTGAAGAAGGCTTGCATCAATTAGGGAAACAACTATTATCCGTTCATCTTTGATTTTATTGTTTGACAGCGTAATTCGAATCTACGGATATGCCCCGGTATCATTCATTTGGCGCCGGGGTTTTATTGTCGCTGAAGAATGGGTGGATCTACCGGACGTTTGGCGTTGTCTTCGTCCGAAACCTTGATATACTTTATGGTGGTTTCTATTTTGGAATGGCCCGGAATACCTTTGAATGAACTTGAGATCAACCCCTATATTTGTGCCATTTGGCATTTTTCCAAAATTTGAAATTTCAGAACTCCAATACTATCGCAAATTAAAATACAATAACAAACAAGATGAGCCACGTCGGATTACGATACATAATAGCTAATAATCAGTTGTTTATAATTCGCAAATTTGCGCGGTAACGCATAAATACCGGCATGATTAATTTACGAATAAATGCGGTTTTACAGGCTTTTAAAACCCTTGGTATTGGAGCTCTGAATTTCTTAATTCTTAATTAATTTCTCCATTCTCCATTCTCCATTCTTAATTCTCCATTCTTAATTCTTAATTAATTTCTCCGTATTTTTTATTCTTAATCCCTAACTCCGCCATTTTTAGTGCGTCTATTAATCTATTTATTTGATACATTGTCATTTAGTAAAATATTTTAGACAACCTAATTAGGTTACTTAAAATATTTTATTAATTTTGATACTCCACAAATAGATAATTCTGTAATTCAATGTATTACAAAAATGCCACAATATATATGATAAAATCATAAAGCATTGGTTATCTGCGTTAATATTAATTTTTCTACCCCGTTTGAGGACAATAGCATACCTAAATTTAAGTGGAGTTAGGGCTTCATTCTTAATTCTTAATTAATTTCTCCATTCCCATTCTTAATTTTTAATTCGTAATTCGTAATTCGTAATTCGTAACTACTCAGGTACCAAAACGAATTGATTTACAAATATTTATCTCGATTCATATTTTGATGTTCAATGTAGACAAGAATTATAAACGGCATATTATCAATTAATTATAAAATAAACGTTCAAATATGACCGATTTTTATTAATATGATATATAATTGATTATCTGGTGTTTATGCTTATATAAAGTACCTGAGTAGTTACCTTAATTCTTAATTTTTAATTCTTAATTCTTAATTAATTTCTTAATTCTTAATTAATTTCTCCACCGTCTTATTTCTGGATACAACGAACAGAGTAGCCGTATGCGCGAGCATACGCTGCTATAGCGAATGTAGTTCCATAGAAGTCGAAGCCCATTGCCTTAGAGTCGGAAACGGTAGACGACCAATAGTCGCCGTACGTACCCTGATTCTTCCAGTCACCGGCATGACGGCGGTAGCCGGCGGCTGGCAGGTAGAGGAATTCATTGGAAAGGACGCCGGAGATTTTTATACGGTTATTGGCGATGCCACCGCTACGCTTAGTGTTCAAAACCGCCAACTCGTCGGATGTAGGAACCCTCCATCCATCGGGACAAGGCCCCTGAGAGTCGCACTCATTCCATAAATCATTATTTTGCGGGTCTAACCAGTCATAATCGGTAATTGTAGAATTTTTGATAAACATGGTAGCGTAAACGCCGGAAGCCTCCTCGGCGGTAACAGGGCCTTGCTGCAAGTCGGCTCCGCTATTTGTGCTATCATAATCAAACGGTACATTACGCCCCCACTGGAAATAATAACCGCAACCGTCACGGTTGGCGCTGTAATCAGTGGAAATCGCCCCAACGTTGACAGGCGCCCAATATCTGTCCTCATCGTCCCCGTCCAGGCCTGAATATTTGCCCCTGACAAGAACGGGCCTGTGAATCGTGTTTTCGTATTTCGGAACGGAGGTAACGTCAAACGTCTTTGTCTGGCCTCCTTCCTTCGCTGTTCCGATTGTAAGGGTACCCGCAATCGGATAAGTCGTCTTTGGAAGAGTGATTTTATAGTACTGCCTGATTTTACCGACAGAATAGGTGACAACCGGAGCGCCGTCAGGAACGGGTGTAACATCTGCAACATAACCCGTTCCCAAAGTCAGGGAAAGGCCGGCCTTCAAAGCATCCGTCGCCTTGCTATCGCCATCGGTATAAAACCGCAACTCGCTGTCTTCCGTTTTATTCGACAGATCGACGGGAGCATCGTCAGCCAGCGAAGCGCCGTCCAGCTCAAAGCCCCCGTACTCAAAAGCCCAACCGGCAGACGGCGAAGCGGGAACTTTCACGTCATCCTTCCAACCGGAAGGCGTCAAAGTGAATGACAGCGTAGTCTGGTTGACGCGCGATACTGTCAGAATGTAACGGCTGTTGGCGCTGACTGTCTGTGCGGACGGCAACCGGACAGTGAACAACTGAGGCCTTTGAGGTATGTTATCATAAATATAATAACCCTCCACCTCGATTACGGTAGAACCCTCATTCTCCAAGCCGGACTCGGCGGCAAGCTCCCCTGGCCAAAGGTAAAAAGCGCCCTCGGCAAGTCCATTGTTTATATTGGCTATCCCGTCTACCGGAATGGCATTGACGCCGGACAGGGATACCTTGCCGGCAAGAGTAGCACGCGACTGGCCGTTGGTTTCCTCCGTAAGGTAACCGGAAGACAGGGTATTCAATACATGGAT
>JAISSD010000054.1 GCA_031273295.1 Prevotella sp. | reverse complement strand
TCCATGCGCGAGTTCCTGAACGGATACGGATATATGGAAGTGGATACTCCTGTTTTGCAAAGTATTCCGGGAGGCGCGACAGCCCGTCCGTTTATCACTCATCACAATGCGCTGGATATTCCGCTGTATCTGCGTATTGCAAACGAACTTTATCTGAAACGCCTGATTGTCGGAGGTTTTGACGGCGTATACGAGTTTTCGCGGAACTTCCGTAACGAAGGTATGGACAGGACTCATAATCCGGAGTTTACCGTTATGGAGTTTTATGCCGCTTATAAAGACTATAACTGGATGATGGATTTCACCGAGCGGATGCTGGAGAAGATCTGTATGGACGTTCATGGAACTACCAGGGTGAAGATCGGCAATAACGAGATCGACTATAAGGCGCCCTATCCGCGCGTCACGATGATAGATTCCATCAAACATTTTACAGGCGTCGATATAAGCGGAATGGACGAAGTTCAATTGAGAAATGTTTGCAGGCAACTGGATATCGAACAGGATGAAACAATGGGCAAAGGTAAATTGATAGACGCCATTTTTGGAGACAAGTGCGAAGGAAATTATATACAGCCTGTATTTATTATAGATTATCCGGTAGAAATGTCGCCGCTGACAAAGAAACACCGTGATAATCCCGCTCTCACCGAGCGTTTCGAACTTATGGTAAACGGGAAAGAACTGGCCAATGCCTATTCGGAGCTGAACGACCCGGTAGACCAGCGCGCCCGTTTCGAAGACCAGCTTCGTTTGTCTGAAAAAGGCGATGACGAGGCCATGTTCATCGATCAGGACTTTTTGCGGGCGCTCGAATACGGGATGCCGCCGACAAGCGGTATCGGTATCGGCATGGACCGCCTGGTGATGTTTATGACCGGACAGGAAAGCATTCAGGAAGTCATGTTCTTTCCCCAGATGCGTCCCGAAAAAATAGCGAAAAAAGACCCTGCGGCAAAATATACGGAACTGGGAGTTTCGGAAGAACTGGTTCCCGTTCTTCAAAAAGCGGGATACCTGACAGTAGCAGGAATGAAAGATGTAAATCCGCAAAAGATCAGGCAGGATTTGGGAGACGTCAACAAGAAACACAAGCTGGAACTGGCATTGCCTTCTGTTGAAGTGATTGAGAGCTGGACGAGTAA
This sequence comes from Prevotella sp., assembly GCA_031273295.1. GTDB lineage: Bacteria > Bacteroidota > Bacteroidia > Bacteroidales > Dysgonomonadaceae > Dysgonomonas. The sequence goes on along the minus strand of JAISSD010000054.1, from coordinate 10,087 downwards.
AATCGGCAATTGAAATTTTTACAGGCAGGGATACAGGATTAATCTTGTAACTTGTAATTAAAAATAAACATTATGAGTATTTCCGGTAAAATCGCGATTTTAGGCGGCGGGACTTGGGCTACTGCACTGGCCAAGATCATGCTGAACCACGAGAAGCATATAAACTGGTATATGCGCCGCCCCGAACAGATAGAGGATTTCAAAAAAACGGGACACAACCCGTCTTATCTGTCGAATGTCGAATTTAATCTTGACAGGATCTCATTCTATTCGGATATCAACGAGGTAGTGGAAAGATCCGGCACATTGATCTTTGCCGTTCCTTCCCCCTTTCTTAAAAGCCATCTGGATAAACTGAAAACCGATATAAGCGACAAGTTTATAATTTCAGCCATCAAAGGGATCATTCCGCCCGAAAACCTGCTGGTTACCGATTATCTGACCCGGTATTACAATATTCCTCCCGGAAATATGGCCATTGTTGGAGGCCCGTGCCATGCGGAGGAAATAGCTTTGGAACGCCTGACGTATCCTACCATCGCTTGCGTTGATATGGACAAGGCGCATGCCATAGCCGGAATATTCAACAACAGGTTTGTGCGGGCGTCGGTATCAAATGATGTTTCCGGCATCGAGCTTGCCGCCGTGCTTAAAAATGTGTATGCAATAGCTTCCGGTATCTGTCATGGATTGAAATATGGAGATAATTTCCAGGCGGTACTGGTATCGGACGCCATATCCGAAATGGAACGTTTTGTGGATGTTGTATCTCCTATAGAGAGGCGGATACAGGATTCCGCGTATTTGGGAGATCTATTGGTTACATGCTATTCCAGTTTTAGCCGCAACCGTACATTCGGTTCCATGATAGGAAAAGGATATTCGGTGAAATCGGCCCAGATAGAAATGGAAATGATAGCGGAAGGCTATTACGGTACAAAGTGCATCAGGGAGATGAACGGGAAATACAATGTAAGTATTCCCGTTGCGGATATGGTATATCGCGTATTGTACGAAAACGCATCCGCCCGCGAAGAAGTCAAGGTGTTAAGAGAGCGGATATTAAAATAGATTTGAAAATAAAAGGCAACAAAAACAGTATGTTAAAATAAACAAAGGTTATGGATAAGCTTATCAAATTGGACATTGGCAAAACTTCAGGATTTATCAGCCGGGCCGATATCGACGGTCAGGCCGCGTTGGCAAAAAAATGTAACGAAACGCTGCACGACGGTTCAGGCAAAGGGAATGACTTTTTGGGTTGGCTGGATCTGCCGTCTTCGATTACCGCCGCGCAACTGGAAGATATTGAAAACACGGCAAAAACTTTACAGGAAAAATGCGAAGTCATTGTTCTTGTCGGTATCGGCGGCAGCTATCTCGGTTCAAGAGCGGTTATCGAATCGTTGTCGAATGCTTTCGACTGGCTGCAACGCGACCGCAAAACTCCTGTGATCCTTTATGCGGGAAACAATATAGGCGAAGATTATCTTGTGGAGTTGCTCGCTTGTCTGAAAGGAAGATCTTTCGGTATTGTCAATATATCCAAATCGGGAACAACAACCGAACCTGCTTTGGCTTTCCGTATACTGAGATCGGAGTTGGAAAAAACTGTTGGCAAGGAAGAAGCCAAACGCCGCATAGTAGCTATTACCGACGCGGCGAGAGGCGCGTTGTTTACGCTGGCCGCGAAAGAGGGATACAAGAAATATGTGATCCCCGATAATGTAGGCGGACGCTATTCCGTACTGACTCCTGTGGGCCTGCTCCCGATCGCATTGGCCGGAATCGATATCCGTCAGTTGGTGGCCGGCGCTGCATATATGGAGAAAGAAACTGCTCCGGATGTACCCTTCGAAAAAAACATCGCCGAAATATATGCCGTTGTCCGTAACGGGCTATACCGGAAAGGCCGGAAAATAGAGATCCTTGCAAACTTTAATCCCAAGCTGCACTATATGGCAGAGTGGTGGAAGCAGCTTTTCGGCGAAAGCGAAGGCAAAGAGCGCAAAGGCGTCTTTAATGCGTCTGTGGATTTTACTGCCGATTTGCATTCTATGGGACAATGGATACAGGAAGGCGAACGTTCCATCTTCGAAACTGTCATATCTGTGGCTCAACCGAATGAAACACTGACAGTACCTGCGGACGGGGAAAATCTTGACGGACTGAACTTCCTTGCAGGCAAACGTGTGGATTTCGTGAACAAAATGGCTGAACTGGGTACGCAGCTGGCCCATGTAGACGGCGGCGTTCCGAATATTAAAGTGGAAATACCGAAACTGGATGCGTATAACATAGGGCAGCTGCTATACTTTTTCGAGAAAGCGTGCGGTATAAGCGGATATATTCTGGGCGTGAATCCGTTTGACCAGCCGGGAGTGGAAGCGTATAAAAAAAATATGTTCGCGCTTCTTGATAAACCGGGTTTTGAAAAAGAAAGTGAAGCAATCAAGAAAAGATTGTAATAATAATAATCAAAAGATTGCGGGTTACGGGGCCTGTGACGTCTGAATATGATCGTAATTTATAACTGAACAAATATGGTGGAAAAGAAGCGCTTACTCGGTATGACTATGGACGAACTCTATGGCGTTGCGGACGAGTGCAATCTGCCGAAGTTTGCGGCCAGGCAAATCGCCGGCTGGGTATATGGGAAACGGGTGACGTCGATAGACCGGATGACGAATATTTCGGCGGCGAACCGGGCCAGGTTGTCCGGGAAATACGATGTAGGGAGATATACTCCTCTCGAATTTCAACAATCTGCGGATGGAACGGTAAAATATTTGTTCGGAACGGAGAACAACAAGCTTGTAGAAGCCGTGATGATACCCGAAGCCGGCAGAACTACGCTTTGCGTATCTTCACAAGTCGGGTGCAGGATGAACTGCCTGTTTTGCATGACGGGGAAACAAGGCTTCGATGGAAACCTTACAGCCAATGAAATGTTAAACCAGATCTATTCGGTTCGTGAAGCCGAAAGCCTGACAAATGTAGTCTTTATGGGAATGGGCGAGCCTTTGGACAACTACGGACAATTGAAAAAAACACTCGAAATAATGACTGCCGATTATGGCATGGCCTGGAGTCCGAAACGGATAACGGTTTCCACAACAGGAATGATCCCGAAACTGGAACGCTTTCTTGACGAAACTAAAGCTCATCTGGCAATCAGCATCCATAGCCCGGAGAGAGAGCGGCGGCTTTCTGTCATGCCTGTCGAAAAAGCCTTTCCGATAACGGAAGTGGTGGATTTGCTAAGGCGATACGACTGGACAAAGCAACGGCGGTTGTCTTTTGAATATATAATGTTTGACAACTTCAACGACTCGCCGGCGCATGCCAAAGAACTGGCGCAGCTGCTCAAAGGGATTGAATGCCGGGTGAATCTGATACGTTTCCACGCTGTACCGGACGTCGATCTGAAAACATCGACAAAAGAAAAGATGGAAGCTTTCAGGGATTGTCTGACAGGCAAAGGCGTCACATCGACCATACGCGTGTCGCGCGGCGAAGATATATCCGCGGCTTGCGGTATGTTGTCGACTATGAAAACAAGCTATCCGGTTCTTTCGAAAGAGGACCTTGGAGATAAAAAAGTTCACCGGGCGGCTGAAAAAATCTGATACGCCAGGCAAGGCGCCGGTAATACACAATAAAGTAATGCAGATATGGAGCTATCGATAAATCCAAATAATTATCTACGAAAACACTATATATACAACCATGATAAAAATAGGAATAACACACGGTGATATAAACGGAATCGGGTACGAGGTCATCCTTAAAACATTCGCGGACGTCCGTATGGCGGAGATATGCATCCCTGTCATATATGGTTCGGCAAAAGTGGCTTCTTATCATCGCAAGGCCATGGAATTACAGCCTGTTCCATTCAACCAGATAAGCAATGCGAAAGATGCTGTTGTAAACAAGGTGAATATTGTAAGCTGCATCAACGAGGAAACCAAAGTCGAGATGGGTCAGTCGACTGCGGTTGCGGGAGAGGCGGCGTACAAATCGCTCGAAAAAGCAGTCGCCGATCTTGAGAGCGGGTTGATTGATGCGCTTGTAACGGCGCCCGTTAACAAACAGAATATCCAACGTGAAAATTTTCATTTTCCCGGACATACGGAATATCTGGAAGAGCGTTTAGGCAAAGACGGAGATAAAGGCCTGATGATTCTGGTTAAGGATTCTCTTCGCATCGCTCTTGTCACAGGGCACATTCCATTGGCGGACGTCCCGAAGTTATTGACCAAAGAAAGAATAACAGACGCCGCCATGCGTTTCGAAGCCAGCCTGAAGCGCGATTTCAGAATAGGCAGGCCGCGCATCGCGATATTGTCCCTTAATCCGCATGCAGGAGAAAGCGGTTTGATGGGAACAGAAGAAAACGATATTATCATTCCTTCCATAAAGGAGTTACAGGACAGGAAAGTACTCTGTTTCGGCCCCTATCCTGCCGATGGATTTTTTGGAGCGGGAGAGTTTGTCAAATATGACGGCGTACTGGCCATGTATCATGATCAGGGATTGGCGCCATTCAAGACTTTGGCTATGGAAGACGGGGTGAATTTTACTGCCGGGCTGCCTGTCGTCCGTACATCTCCGGCTCATGGCACAGCCTACGGCATCGCGGGGAAAAACGAAGCCTCGGAAGAGTCTTTCCGGCAGGCTGTCTATATGGCTATAGATACATTTGGCAACAGGATGGAATACGATAAAGCCCATGCCAATCCCTTGAAAAAACTCTATGTGGAGAGGGGAGGGGATAATGAAGTGCTTGATTTGACAAAAGAAGAATGATTTTTCCGGATTTTGATTTAAACCTTTTCGTGCATGTTTAGTCAAAATGTATTAATATTTATGAATTATGCTATAATTACGGCAGGAGAAGGATTCGGATTGGTTCGGGAAGGTGTTACTTTTGTCGGGATTTCGGGTAAGACCGGACAGGAAGGAAACGATTTTCTGTTTAATATCGCTATAAGATCCGCATCCGCTTTCGTATGAGGTTTTTTGAACTCCGTGATACGGGCGTGGCGGAATTATACAGGCGAAGAGGATCCGTTTTATGCGGCTATCGATAGCAAAATGGATGTGGAAGGCTTTCCGCATAATTCCGGCGATTGCAAATTTTTGATAACTTTATACCTTTATTGTAACAAATGAAACAAAAAAAACTCTTTCATATAATTGTCGCTTCAGGCTTTGGATCGGGATTCGCCCCTTTTGCGCCTGGTACGGCAGGGGCGGCGTTAGCCACTGTTATATGGATTGTCCTTTCCCTCTTTGCCCCGCTTTCATTATTGTCGATAACCGTAGCGTTGATTGTCATATTTACCGTTCTGGGCGTTTGGTCTGCAAATGTTTTGGAGCCTGTATGGGGTAAAGACCCTTCACGTATCGTGGTTGACGAAATGGTGGGCGTATGGATAAGCCTTTTGGCCGCCTCCGCCGGTAATCTGTACCATGCGTTGATCGCATTTGCGCTGTTCAGGCTGTTCGATATTTACAAACCGTTGGGTATCCGCAAGATGGAGGATTTAAAAGGTGGTTGGGGCGTCATGATGGACGATGTGCTGGCCGGAGTGTACGGCTTTATTATATTATGGGGAGGAAGATGGTTGATAGGGTAAGGAAAGCGGCCAGGACAATCACTGAAAAAGGGGGCGTTTTTATGTTTCTGCGGGCTCAGTTTTCATCTCAGCTATCAAGTCTGACCGACTTTACGCTGACTATTTTGCTGACCAATACTTTTGGCGTTTTTTATGGCAATGCAACGCTTTTCGGCAATGTATCGGGAGGTATTGTGAATTGCATAATAAACTATAAATGGACATTTAAGGCGCAGGACAGTAAAATGAAGCATGTGGCCGTTAAATACCTGACGGTCTGGCTGGTCAATCTGTTTCTCAACAGGGAAGGCACTGTATTGGCCACCGAACTGGTAATGAAATGGATCCCTGTCGACAGTTTCCCGACTGTGATTGTGAATAATATATTTTTGGCTCCCAAGATAATTGTTTCGCTGGTTGTAGGTTTTGGCTGGAATTACAACATGCAGCGTCTTTTTGTATACAGGAACAGGGATTTCAAAAAATACATCAGGAAAAAACAGCCGGAATTGTCAGAAAAAAAAGGAGATGGCGCAGAGAACGAAAAAACATACCGGCGACATGTATAGAGAGGCGTTTGGACAGATTATTATATGAACCTTAAAAAAAGTAAAAAGATAAAAATGAAAGCCAGAGATATTGCTAAACAAATAATTTACAGGATCATTGACCCGCCGGTGCGCGGCATGGTCAGGATAGGGCTTACGCCTAATTTTGTTACAGCTACAGGTTTGGTACTGAATATATTTGCGTGCGCTGTTTTCATATACGGAGCCACGCATGGCGAACGGGGCGATTTTTCGTATGTGGGTATGGCCGGAGGAATAGTCTTGTTTGCGGGCTTGTTTGATATGATGGACGGGCAGGTGGCGCGGATAGGGAAAATGAGTTCCAGATACGGAGCTTTGTTCGATTCCGTACTCGACCGTTATAGCGAGCTGATCGTTTTTTTCGGTATATGTTATTATCTTATTATGCAAGGATATTTCTTCAGTTCCCTGTTTGCTTTTCTGGCGCTTATAGGTTCAATGATGGTGAGTTATGTGCGCGCAAGGGCCGAAGGGCTGGGTATCGAATGTAAAGGCGGATTCATGCAGCGTCCCGAACGTGTGGTGATAACAGCGTTGGGCGCTATATCCTGCGGTATTTTCTACTATTTTGCGGGTGATTGTAAAATATATGTTTCCGTTTTCAAATTTCCGGTATTCGAACCTATTCTGATATTGATAGTTCCTGTTGCTTTTGTCGCGGTTTTTGCCAATATAACAGCTATAGGGCGTTTAAACCATTGCCGGAAAGTATTGCAGGAGTTAGATGAAAGAGACGGGCGGGAGAATAAATAAATGAAAGTACAATTTTGTTTGCCGGCTTCGAGAGAGAGTCTCGTTGCGGTAGGAATAACCGCCTTGTTTTCTGTATTGACAAGCATATTTGTCGGATTCCGTCCCGAACATTTCCTTCTGATTGCGCTTTTTCTTTTGCTGTTTTTCATTAATACGGGGACGCGGAAACTGGCAGTAGGATTGTTGCCATTCCTTGTATTCGGCATTTCATACGATTGGATGCGCGTCTACCCCAACTATTTGGTGAATCTTGTGGATGTGGAGGGATTATACAATCTGGAAAAATCGCTGTTTGGCGTCGCTGTTGACGGCGGTATCCTTATTCCTTGCGAATATTTCGCCCTGCATACAAATGCGGTAGCCGATTTTTTTGCCGGGATTTTTTATTTGGGATGGGTGCCTGTACCGGTCGCATTCGGATTATATCTGTACTTTAAAAAGGACAGGGATATGTTTCTCCGTTTTGCCATGGTTTTCCTCCTTGTCAATTTGCTTGGTTTCACGGGCTATTATATTTATCCGGCGGCGCCGCCATGGTATGCGATGAATTACGGCTTCGAACCCGTTCCGAATACTGCGGGAAATATGGCCGGTCTTGCCCGCTTCGACGAACTGACAGGCTTTCCCTTGTTTAATTCCATTTACGGGCGCAACGCCAATGTGTTTGCCGCGGTACCGTCCTTGCATTCCGCGTATTTGGTAGTCGTGCTGTTTTACGCCATAAAGGAAAAGTGTAGCCGGGGAATACTGTCGATTGTTTTGGTGTTCTTGTTCGGTATCTGGTTTACAGCTGTTTATACTTCCCATCATTACATAGTGGATGTGCTTCTGGGTATTCTTTGCGCGATTGGCGGCACGATTTTATTCGAAGCCGTATTGATGAAGTTGCACCGGTTTAAATCGTTTTACGACCAATATCTAAATTATATAAAGTGACGCGAGTCAAGAGCCGTGGAGTTGAAGGCAATTGTTTTTCCGGTAAATTGCAGGCTGTTGACCGTTGACTGATCAACGTATGAAAGAAAAGCTGATAAGCAGGGATATGATACGTAACCTGCACCCTGTGTTTCGGGGATGTTTGGGAGATGCGCTTGCAAGTATTGTATTCAGCGTCGGAGGACTGAACAAGGTAAATGCCGTTTATGATGCTTCCAAACAATATACCGGGCTTGCGTTTGTGAATGATATGCTGGATAAACTGGGCATTATCCGCAAGTATGAAAATTATGAAGTTCTGGATAATTTCAAAGAAGGGCCTTTTATCACGGTATCCAACCATCCTTACGGGCATATCGACGGCATTTTGGCGATTAGCGCGGTTGCCGCTAAACGCAGGGATTATAAAATGATGGTAAATTGGATGCTGAGCCAGATTGATACGATGGACGAGCATTTCATCGGTGTGAATCCGTATGCAAAGGACAATAAAATGAAAAGCCTGAAGTCGAGTGTGGGAGGCGTTAAACAATGCCTCGAACATTTAAGGAACGGGCATCCTCTCGGACTGTTTCCAGCAGGTGGAGTATCGTCCCCGCATCTGGACAGAACGGAAGATCGTGAATGGCAGCCGCCCGTGCTCAAACTTGTAAAGAAGGCGAAAGTACCTGTAATACCGGTGTTTATTTCCGGAAATAACTCTTGGTTTTACCGTTTTCTCGGATTTATAGACTGGCGTATCCGCACTGTAAGGCTTTTGCACGAGACTGTCAACAAAAGGGGGAAAACGATTCATGTGCGTTTTGGGAAACCAATCCCGGTGGAAGAACAATCCCGGTATGATGATATAAAAGAATTCGGAGAATTTCTCAAAGCGCGGACTTATGCGATGAAAAGGAAACGACAGACCTTTTTTTTGAGGCGGTGAGGCGGCATTGAGCAAAAGGTCGGAGGAGAGAGACAGGTTTGGATTGTGCGGTTGGCCGGCAGATTCCTCCTTTCAGTTGGAATGACCTGCGCCGGTTTGGGCGGATGTTTCAGCTTCCTTAAATTCTTGTAACTACTCAGGTAGAAAAATAAGGGTTGGATTCACATTTTTGTCAGGCTGGACAAAGCGGGATAGACTTCCTGTCCGTTTTTGATGGCAGTATCAATTATTTGTAAATCAATTTGTTTTGGTGCCCGAGTAGTTACAAATGTTGTTCTGTTTCATAAATACAACTTTAGTTTATAAATTACGTCGTTTGTGTTAGCTACGAAGTTATATGTTTATGTGGTATAAAAAATAGCAGACGCAAAAGTTTATGAAAAATTAGAAATAAAATGTTTTAGCTTGTCGAACGCCGTTTCATGCTCTTTCTGCATAGTCTGCATATTCTGTTTCAAATCCCCATCCTGCCGTTTCACAACTGCACTCAACGACGTGATCTGTTCCTTCATTTGTTCATATTCTGAACATGATATGGATATCATCTCTTCCATAATGCAAATGTAATCATCCTTTTATACTTCACGCGCATACTTTTGTGCATAAATGTATTATATACTGGAATTCATATGCTCATGCGTTTTTACCTTATGCTTTCCATGCACAAAACCATGCCGGACACGGTATATTATTCCAACCTTTTTCCAACTTTTTATGGTACCCGAGTAGTTACATTTGATTTATGTTTTCGATTACAGGGGATGGCAATCATCCCCTGTTTCGGTTTATCGGGATTTTAAAGGTTGATATAAATTATACTGTCCTTTCAGGTAGGGAGTGCAAAATTCATATCAAAAACAAGAGCAAAAATATTTTTACTGCCTCCCCTGTTTCTGGATACAACGAACAGAGTAGCCGTTAGCGCGAGCGAACTCTTGCAGATATTTCGCAGACGCGAACGCGAATCTCATTCCATTATTATTGGAAGCAGTAGACGACCAATAACGGCCGTTCGCGTCCTGACTACTTCCACCACCGTTCGAACTACTGATCTCGCCGGCGGCAGGCAGATAAAGGTCGTCGCCTGATTGGCCTGTGTCGCGTGGAATCCTCAAGCGGCTACCGCTGAAGTTAGTAGAAATATGTTTATTGAACAAGACTGTCAACTCATCTAATGTAGGAACCTGCCAGCCGGCAGGACACGGGCCTTGTGCATTGGCGTCCGACCATAAATCGTCATTGGGGACGTCTAACCA